>DATDNV010000390.1:0-3290 GCA_036518075.1 Thermoanaerobaculia bacterium | reverse complement strand
CGCGGCCTGGCCCGAGCGTGGCGACGAAGGAGGCGGCCCCGCCGGATGGGTCCTGGTCGGTAGAGGACTCTGCCTTGCGCGGTGAAATAATCGGGCCGTGCGTGTGCGGCCTCCGGCCGTCGCCGGGATGTTCTACGAGAGGCGGCCCGAGCGGCTTCGCGACGACGTCCGCAGCTACGGGATTCCGGGGGTCAAAGCCGAAGCGGCGCTGGGCGCGGTCGTTCCGCATGCGGGTTACGTTTACTCGGGCCCGGTCGCCGGGGCGGTCTACTCCCGCCTGGCGATTCCGTCGGTCGCAGTGATTCTTTGCCCCAATCACACGGGTCGCGGCGCTTCCGCCGCCCTCGATCCTTCGGACGCGTGGCGCACCCCCCTGGGCGACGTGCCGGTCGACGGGAGATTGTCGAAGAGGTTGCTCGCGCTTGCTCCGTCGGTCCGGAAGGACGGCGAAGCCCATGCCCGCGAGCACTCAATCGAGGTTCAGTTGCCGTTCCTGCAGTTCCGGCGTCCGGACGTGCGGATCGTGCCGGTGTGCCTCGGCGCCCACGACCTCGACCTCTGCCGCGAGGTCGGGCAGGCGCTTGCGCAAATCCGCGCCGAGGAGGAAGAGCCGCCGCTTCTCCTGGCCTCCTCCGACATGAATCACTACGAGTCTCGCGCCGTGGGACGCGCCAAGGACGACCGCGCGCTCGCCCGGATCGAGTCGCTCGATCCGGAGGGACTCTTCGCGACCGTGCTCACCGAGGGAATCAGCATGTGCGGCTTTCTGCCGGCGACCGCTCTGCTTTTCGCGGCTCGATCCGCGGGGGCGAAAGCGGCCGCCGTCGTCGCGAGGCGGGATTCGGGGGAGGAGACCGGCGACCCCTCCTCGGTCGTGGGCTATGCCGGCGTGATCGTGACGTGAGCGCGGCGTCCAAGCCAGTGACTATATCAACATTGATATAGTCTGTTCTCCGACGGAACCGGAAACCCGCACGGGCGGGTGTGTCAGAGCTTCTCGATCCCCAGCTTCGGAGGCGGCACGGGCTCGTCGCCGATCCGGAAGAGGGCGGCGAGCTCTCGCTCCATGTTCGGACGGGGAGGCTCGCGCTCTCCCAGGCAAAGGTAGGCGAGAGGCTCGCCGATGCCCACTCGGTCGCCCACGGTCTTCTCGACCTGAAATCCCGAGGCGAAATCGATCGTATCCTCTCGCTTCTTGCGTCCGCATCCGATGTCGATGGAGAGAACGCCCATTTTCTCCGTCGAGATCGAACGCACGTAGCCGGCGCGGAGAGCCAGGGCGGGAATGCGCTGGCGAGGCGCGGGCAGGAGCGAGGGGTCGTCCACGACCTTGGGATTCCCCCCCTGAAACTCGATCAACTCCTGGAATTTGCGGGCCGCCGCGCCCGAGTCGAAGGCTTTCTCCAGAGCCCGACGCGCCGCCTCATCGTCGAGGGATGGGTCAGCGAAGCGAAGCATCTCGGTGCCCAGCAGCAGGCAGATCTCACGCACGACCCCCGGACCCTCGTTGCGCAGCACCCGGATCGACTCCTCTGCTTCGAGCGCGTTGCCAACCGCGCGGCCCAGCGGACGGCTCATGTCGGTGATCCATCCCGAGGCCTGCCGTCCGGCAGCGCGCGAGGTGTCCACCAGCGCACGGCCGAGAGCGCGCGAGTCCTCCAGCGACTTCATGAACGCGCCGTCTCCTGTCTTGACGTCGAAGACGATGCCGGTCGTGCCCGAGGCGAGCTTTTTGGAAAGGATCGAAGCCACGATCAGGGAGAGGTTCTCGACCGTCCCCGTCACGTCCCGCAAGGCGTAGAGGATTCGGTCGGCTGGCGCGATCGCGTCGGTCTGCGCAAAGAGCGCGGCCCCGACCCTGGTCAGGGCTTCGCGCACCCTGGGGTAATCGAGATCGGTCCGGAAGCCCGGGATCGCCGCCAGCTTGTCGAGCGTCCCGCCGGTGTGGCCGAGTCCCCTTCCCGACATCATGCCGACTCGGGCCCCGGCGGCCGCGACTAGAGGAGCGAGAACCAGAGTGACTTTGTCGCCGACGCCGCCCGTCGAGTGCTTGTCCACTACCGGAGCCAGATCCGACAGGTCCCAGCAGTCCCCCGAGTCCCGCATTGCCTCGGTCAACGCCGCCGTCTCCGCCGTGGAGAGTCCCAGGATCACTGCGGCCATGAGAAACGCGGAGGCCTGGTATTCCGGCACCTCGCCGGTGACGACTCCTTTGACCAGGTATTCGATCTCCTCTTTCGGCAGTTCCTGGCCTCCACGCTTCGCGCGGAGGATCTCGTAGACGGTTCTCATGGGAATCGTACGGCGGGAGCGGGACGCGGGGTGCGTTTCGGTGGCATGAAACGATTCTATTTGGTGGCCAAAGACGCGGCGACGCGGCGTCTCCACTCGCGTGCCTTGGAGAGAATCGAATTGGCGTCGAGAGCCGTGGGGCGGCGCGCCGCCAGCAGCCTCTTTCCATCCACCCAGACGTCGGTGACGTCCGATGCCTTGATCGAATACACGATGGCGGAATACGGGTCTTCGAACGGCTGATTGTGCGCCGTCTCGACGTCGATCGCGATGAAGTCGGCCTGCTTCCCCGCTTCGAGAGAGCCGGTCTTGTCGCCGAGGCCGAGCGTCTTCGCTCCGCCTCGCGTCGCGGCGGCGACCAGGTCGCGCGCCGGCAGCACGGTCGGGTCCATTTGAGACACTTTCGCGAGCTTTCCCGCGAAATCCATCGACTCGAACATCGAGAGGTCGTTGTTGGAGCCGGCGACGCCGTCGGTCCCGAGGCCCCAGGTGATCCCTTCCTTCTGCCAGGCCGCTACGTCGGCGATACCCGAAGCGAGCTTCATGTTCGACTCCGGGTTGTGCGAGAGGCCGATTCCGTACTGACGAACGAGCTCCCGGTCTTTCGAGTCAGCCCAGACCGCGTGGGCCGCCACGATGGGAACGCGAGTCCCGTCTGTTCCCGCGTCGAAAAACCCGATCGACGCGAGCCGGACGAAGGGAGTCTGCTGCCAGCTCTTCCTCGCGTCTTCGATCTCCTTCTTCGTCTCCGCGACGTGGATGAGAATCGGCATCTTTTCCTTGAGGGCCAGGTCGCGCGCGGCCAGCAGCGTTTCCTGCGAGCAGGTATACGGCGCATGGGGAGCGACGGCCGCGACGATGCGAGGATGGCCTTTCCACCGGCTGGCGAACGCGGCCGCATAGGAAACCGCCGCCGCGAGATCCTTGTGGTCGGGGACGGGAAAATCGATGAAGGTTTCCCCCAGAACCGCTCGAAGCCCTGCCCGGTCGACCGCCCT
>DATDNV010000389.1:0-2571 GCA_036518075.1 Thermoanaerobaculia bacterium | reverse complement strand
TCGAGCCCTCTCGGTAGGCGACGGCGTAACCGCGTGCGAGGACGGCGAGTGGAGAGAGGAGCTCGAGCTTCTGGACGTCGCCGCGCAGCTGCCGGTCGCGCCGTTCGAGGCTGCGGCGCACGCGCTCGGTCAGGAGCGCCCGGGCGCGCCCCACGCTCTCCTGCTTGCGAGGCAGCTCTGCCAGCCGCGGGAAGCTCTCGAGCGCCTGCCGCGCTCGCGCCAGACGCGCCGCGTCGCGGGCGGGCCGCCGTTCGAGCGCGGTCAAGAGAGCGGCGTGGCTCTGGGCGATCCGCTCCCGGCGGTCGCGGAGCCGGTAGCGGAACTGGAGGAGTCCGTCGGCCCGGGAGAAGCCGGTCAGCCGGGCGCGGGCGTGCGCGAGGGCGCTGCGGATGAACAGGGCGAACCGGGAACGCGCGTCGGAGAGCTTGCGGGCCAGATCCTCCTTCCGATGGACGACCATCTCTGCCGCCGCGGAAGGAGTCGGCGCGCGCAGGTCGGCAACGAAGTCGGAGATCGTGACGTCGGTCTCGTGGCCGACCGCGGAGATCGTCGGAATCGCCGAAGCTGCCAGCGCGCGCGCGACCCGTTCGTCGTTGAACGGAGCGAGATCCTCGGGCGAGCCGCCTCCGCGCGCGACGATCAGGACGTCGAACCCTCCGCGGCGGTTGAGAGACCGAATGGCGCCGGCGATCTCCGCCGCGGCCACGTCCCCCTGGACCCGGACCGGATAGATCGTGACCGCGAGGCCGTCGAACCGGCGCCGGAGCACGTTCAAGATGTCCCGGATCGCAGCGCCGGTCGGCGACGTGATGATGCCGATGTGCCGGGAGAGCAGGGGGATCGGCCGCTTCTTCGCCTTGTCGAAGAGCCCTTCCGCCGCCAGCTTCGCCTTCAGCTGCTCGAACGCAAGCTGGAGTGCGCCGATCCCGACCGGCTCGATCGCGAACGCCCGGATCTGAAACTTGCCGGTCGGCGGATAGAGGTCGAGGTTGCCGCGCGCGACGACCTGGAGGCCGGCCTCGGGACGAAACTTTACGCGCAGGAGATCGGAATTGAAGATGATCGCGTTCAAGGTGCCGGTCTTGTCCTTCAACGTGAAGTAGCCGTGTCCTCCCCGCTCGCTCCAGGTTCCAATCTCTCCCGCCACAGAGACGTCCCGCCACGTGGAGCGCAGAACGCCGGCCACTTCGGCCAGAATCTCCGAAACGGTGTATGGGCGCGGCGGCGCCGCTGCGGGAACGGGGCGAAGAGACATCGCGCGCATTCTACTTCCCGGCGCCGACGGGTCCGGGCGCGAGGCGCCACGGCGCGGCCGGGCCGGCAATCGCGATGAGAGGAACCGTTTGCCGGCCTCTCTTGTCCGGATAATATCAGATCTGATATAAGCGGGAGAGTCCGCGGCCGCCCGTGCGGACGGCGGGCGCGATAGAGTGGACGCTCCGCCGCGTGCCGAACCGACTGCCGATGGAGCCTCGAAACGACCGAGTCCTCGCCCTGGCGTGGACGTGCGTTTCCCTGACGGCGCTCGTCGTTCGCGTCTGGCTCGCGCTCACCGCTCCGCCGAGCATCGATCTCCAGAACTACGCGGAGACCGTTCGCGTGCTGCACACCGACGCGCCCTTCTACGAGTCGGCCGACCACTACAACTATTCTCCGGTCTGGTCCTGGGTTCTTCGCGCGGCCGACGCGGCCAGCCGCTCGACCGGGGTCGGACTGACGCCGGTCGTTCGTTCCATTCTCGTGGCGGTGGACGTGGGTTGCGCCGCTCTCCTCTTTCTTCTTTCGTCCGGAGCCGGCGCGTCGATTCGCTGGCGCTCGGCCGGCCTCTATCTCGCCAACCCGGTCGGCATCTGGGTCAGCGCCGTGCAGGGTCAGTTCGACGCGCTCGCCCTCCTTTTCCTGCTCGCTGCGATCGCGTCTGCCCGGCGGCGCGCGTCGGACGGCTCCGCGCTGCGACCGATGGCCTGGCTGGCATTCTCCCTGGCCTGCAAGCACGTCACGCTCTTCCATCCGGTTCTGTTCGTCCGGCGGCGGAAGGATGTCCGGTGGCTTCCCGTTCCCTATCTCTTCACCGCCCTGCTCTTTCTCCCCTACGCCTCCCAGTGGCGTGCGATTCGCGACCGAGTGCTCCTCTACCGAAGCGTGCCGAGCTCCTACGGTTTCTCGGAATTCGTTTTGTACGAGTCGAGGCTCGGAACGATCGTCATGGCCTTGGCCCTCCTCGCCGGCCTCGCCGCGGCGCTCTGGCTGAGGGGGCGCGACCTCGAACGCGGAAGCTTGATCCTCTTTCTCGTCCTGCTGTTTTTCGCTCCGGGCATCGGCCCGCAGTATTTCGTCTGGCCTCTCACTCTGGGCGCCCTGCGGCCGACTCTCGGCTACTTCGCGCTCACGGGGTCGGCCATCCTCTGGATTCTCGGAACCCATTTCGGCTGGCCGGGCAGCGCGCAATTCCTGGGACACGTCGTCTGGCTCTGCGTCGCGTTCTGGGCAATCCGGGAGATAAAGAAAACTCGAGATTCGAAATTCAAGGTTCACGAAGGAAGCGAACCGCCGTCCCGCTTCGAATCCTGA
>DATDNV010000388.1:0-7734 GCA_036518075.1 Thermoanaerobaculia bacterium | reverse complement strand
GTATTTCGCTTGAACGCCTTCTTGCCCGACAGCAGCTCGTACAGGACGGCGCCGAGCGAGAAGATGTCCGAGCGCGGATCCACGGGGAGTCCGCGCACCTGCTCGGGCGACATGTAGCCCATCGTTCCCATCACGACGCCGGGCTCGGTCCCCGGTGACTCTGTCGGGATGTCGGTCTTTTCCTGGCCGCCCTCGAGCTGCTTTAGTTTCGCGAGTCCGAAGTCGAGGATTTTGACTCGCCCGTCTCGGGTCACGAAGACGTTCTCCGGCTTCAAATCGCGGTGCACGATTCCCCTCTCGTGAGCCGCGGAAAGACCTCGCGCGATCTGGACGCCGTAGTCGATCGCTTTCCGGACGGGAAGCGGGCCAGATGCGAGGCGAGCCCGCAGGGTATCCCCGACGAGCAGCTCCGTGACGATGTAGGGCGACCCGTCGTGGGAACCGATGTCGTGGACCGCCGTTATGTTGGGGTGATTGAGAACCCCCGCCGCGCGGGCCTCCTGCTCGAAACGCCGCAGACGATCGCCGTCCTGGGAGAACGACGCAGGGAGGACCTTGATCGCCACCTCACGCCCCAGGCGCGGATCCCTTGCTTTGTAGACTTCTCCCATTCCCCCGGCGCCAATGGGGGAAACGATCTCGTATGGACCGAGTCGGCTACCTGTCTGAAGCGTCATGGCGTTTCGCGGCGCGAGAAAGACGGTGAGCTGTGGTTCCGAAAATTTCGCAGCGTCGGTCGCGCAGCGACCGCCTGCGCTGCAAGCACGAGCCGACTGCCGGCCGCAATCGTCACTTCGTACCCTCGACGACGTACAGGTCCGAAAGCGTGCGCGAGTAACCGTAGACGTAGGACTGTCCATCGGGCGTCGGGATCACCGGCGCGATATCGATGATTCCCGCGCCGTCGGCGGGCATGAGCTCCTTCCAGGGCTCCCTCTTCCCGGTGGTGACGTCGAGCTTCGAGACCTTCACCGGAATGTCCCGGCGTCGGAACACGTAGAGGAACCGGCCGTCCCCGCTCCATCCGCTTGGCGTCTCATCGTCCGACAAACCTGGAACCGGCTGGGGCTCGCCGCCCTCCAACGGATAGAAGTAGCGTCTTCGGTCGGGCCCGATCACGGCGACGCGCTTGCCGTCCGGAGAGACGGTCCTTGGAATGATCCGATAACCCTCCGGCGTGAGCGCCCGCGGATTGCCTCCGGTCGTGTCGAGCAAAAAGATCCGGCTGCCGTGGCCCGGCTCGCTCGCGGTAAACACGATCCGCTTGCCATCCGGAAGCCAATCGCCGGAAGACTCGACCTGCAGATCTCCTGAAGGCAGGACTCTCTTCTCTCCTGCTCCCGTCGGGTAAAGCCAGAGCCTCGGATGCTCTTCGCGCGGCGTGTTCGCAGTCACCCATCGTCCGTCGGGTGAGATCGCCATGCCCACACCGTCACCCAGCCGTACCGGCGGCGATCCGTCCGTCCCGCGGATGAAACAGGAATAGCCGGGCCCAGAGCTCTCTCCGGTCTCAGCGAAGAGCAGCGTCTTTCCATCCTTGCTCAAGTCGAACGCGGCCGACCAGTCGAGCCAGGCCAGGTCGCGCTCTTTCGCGTCGACGGGACCGCGCCCGAGAACGCCGATGCGAATGACGTCGTGCGAGACGAGGGCTCGGCCGTCTTTGGAGATGTCCTGGAGAGTGAGGCTCTCCGTGACGAGCGCGAGAAGACGTTCGGCGCCCGAAAGAGTGACCGAATGGATCGCCCTGTTGCCGCCGACCTTCGTTCCGGTGAACCAGACCTCTTTCCCGCTCGAAGACCATGCCAGCCCCTGCACCGACGAAAAAATATCCGTGAGAGTTTTCCTCTTGCCGGCGCGATCGACGACCACGATGGTGCCGCCGTCGTCTCGCCGGATCGGGTGGTCGATGAATGCGACGAGCTCTCCGTCCGGAGAGACGCGTGGATGACTGATCCAACCGCTCGTTTGATAGAGCACTTTGCCGGCGGGGTACTCGAGCTGATTGCGCAGCTGGACGTCGCGCACGAGCGTGTAGCTCGTCCCATCCGGGCCCCAGTCCGCCCACTGCACGTCGGTTGAGATCTCCCGCGGGGCGACGCCTCCCGAGACGCTCACCTGCGCGAGCGTTCCAGCCCGAATGAAGGCTTCCTCGACGTGCCGGTCGACGAAGACGAGCATCTCGCCTGTCTTCGAGATCGCGGCGACGTCGGCGCCCTGAAGGCCGAAGACTCGCGACTCGGGCCGATCGGTGCGCGTGACGAAGACCTCGACCGGACGACCGTCCCAGGCGGCCGCGTAGATGACGGTCTGCCCGTCCGGCGCAAAGCGAGCCGAGTAGACCTCTCCGCGCCGAAAGCTCAACTGCTGGTAGTTGGGTGGCGGGATGTAGCCGGCTTTCTTTCCGAGCCGGTAACCGGCCGCCAGTCCCGCCGCCAGCGCCAGCAGCGCGGCGACCAGCGCCGGCACGACCGAAGCCCGTCGCGGAGCCGGGAGCGCGTGCACCGCGGTTGTGACGCTGGCCCCCGACAAGCCCGAGAGCGCTTCCAGATCGAACGCGACATCGCGAGCCGATTCGAACCGTTCCTCCGGATTCTTCTCCAGACAGTGACGTACGATCCGGTCCAGACCCGGGTGGATTTCCTTGTTGCTCTGGGCCAGATCGGGAGGGTCTTTAGTCAGAATCGCCGTGATCGTGTCGGCCGCCGTATCCCCGCGAAACGCCCTCTGCCCCGAGAGCATCTCGTAGAGAATCGCGCCGAACGAGAACAGGTCGCTCCGCTTGTCCGCGGTTTTCCCCCGCACCTGTTCGGGCGACATGTAACCCATCGTTCCCATCACGACGCCGGGCTCGGTCCCGGCGCCCGCTGTCGGCAGGTTCGTCTTCTCGCCGCGCTCCTCGGACTGCTTCAACTTCGCCAGTCCAAAGTCCAGGATCTTGATGCGCCCGTCTTTTGTCACGAACACGTTCTCGGGCTTCAAATCCCGGTGCACGATCCCCTTCTCGTGAGCCGCGGCGAGGCCGCGCACAAGCTGGATCGCGTAGTCGATCGCCTTGCGTACAGACAGAGCCCCTGAAGCGAGCCGCGCGCGCAGAGTCTCCCCCTCCAGAAGCTCCGTCACGATGTACGGAGCTCCCTCATGGGAGCCGATGTCGAACACCGAAGTGATGTTGGGATGGTTCAACGCTCCCGCCGCCTGAGCCTCCTGCTCGAATCGGCGCAATCGGTCGGCATCCTCCGAGAACGAGACCGGAAGGACTTTGATCGCGACCTCCCGCTTCAGGCGCGGGTCCTTCGCTCGATAGACCTCTCCCATTCCCCCGGCGCCAATCGGGGAAACGACCTCGTAGGGACCGAGTCGGCTACCGGCCTGAAGCGTCATGACGATTCGCGGCGTGACAAAGCCTCGGAGCCCTCGTTCAGAAAAGGTCGCAGCGCCGGTCGCGCAGCGACCGCCTGCGCTGCAGATCGAGCCGTGAGCCGGGTTGTAATGTCATGAACTCGGGTGCGGATTCTACTTTGCCGGGGACGAAAACCGTGAATTCGGTTTTGGATCGCTACTCGTACCGCAGCGCTTCGATCGGATCGAGACGGGACGCCTTGACCGCTGGATACATGCCGAAGAACAGGCCGACCGACATCGACACGATGAGTCCGACCAGGACCGACCAGGCCGGCACGTCGGTCGGGAGCGCCGGGACAACGGTGCGGACGAGCCAGGCGATGCCGACTCCGAACGCGACGCCGGCGATGCCCCCGAGCGTCGTCAGCGTAATCGCCTCCGTCAGAAACTGTCGAACGATGTCGCGCCGGAAGGCGCCGACGGCCTTGCGGATTCCGATTTCGCGGGTGCGCTGCGTCACGGCGACGAGCATGATGTTCATCACACCCACGCCGCCCACCGCGAGGGAGATCAGCGCAATCAGGATCATCGCTCCCGTGACGCCTCCCGTGATCGCCCGAAACTGGCCGATGAGTTGATCGGGCGTCGTGATCTCGAAGTCGTTCGGCTTGTCGAAGGGCACCTTGCGCCGCGCCCTCAGGACCGCCGTGGCCTTTTCGATGACGATGTCGACGTCCTCGGGCCGCCGCGGGACCGCGCTGATGCGCACACCCTCGTCTCGAATCTGAAACCCGAACTGGTGCGCGAATGCCCGGTACGGCAGAACGACCTTGTTGTCCGGGGAGTAACCGAACTGCTCGCCCTTCTTTTCGAGGACGCCGACCACCATGTAAGGCAATCCGTTGATCGTGACCGTTTTTCCGATCGGATCTTCCGCCGGAAAGATCGCTTCGCGGACGTCCGACCCGATGACGGTTGCCAGAGCTCCGTGCTCCACCTCCGCGACGGAGAAGAAGCGCCCGAGCGCGACGCTGTAGGCCGTCGCCGTCGGGTAATACTCGTCCGCGCCGATCACGTAAGGATTGTTCGCCTCGAGGCCTCCGTTCTTGACGTGGATCTCGGCATCGAAATACCCGACGAGGGAAGAGACGGCCGCGCACTCCGGGCAGGCTTCGCGGATGGCCGCGACGTCGTCGACCGTCAGGTTGCGCCGGCGGCGCTCCTCCTCGGTCTGCGCGCCCGGCGGGCCGAAGCGGTCCTTGAACTTCTTGAACTCGATCCGGCTCGCGCCGAACGCCTGGAAGTTGCCGATCACGTTGTTGTTGAACCCGGTCACGATCGCGACCATGGCGATTACCGTCGCCACGCCGACGATGATGCCCAGGATCGTCAGGCTCGATCGAAGCTTGTGTTCGCGCATTGCCGAGAGGGCAAAGCGGATGTTCTCGGCGAAGCCGCGGCGAAAGGTACTTAAGATCGATTCCATCGCTTCAGTCCCGGGTCCGAGGTCCTGAGTCCTAAGTCGTAAGTCAGTGCCACTTCGGATTTCGCGCTTCGGACTCGGACTCTTCTCACTCATACCTCAATGCTTCCACCGGCGGAATCCTCGATGCCGCCGACGACGGGGCAAGGCCGGCGAGCACGCCGGTCAGAATCGCGAGCGAGACTCCCAGAACCGCGAACGTCAGTCGGACCTGCGCGGGGAAGATCTGGTTGACGGCGAGCGCGACGAGCGCCCCGAGGAGGACGCCCGCGAGCCCCCCCGCAGACGCGAGCAGCGCCGCCTCGAGCAGGAACTGACGTCGGATGTCCCGGCGGCGCGCGCCGAGCGCCATCCGCAGCCCGATCTCGCGGGTGCGCTCGACGACCGACACGAACATGATGTTCGCGATCACGATCGCACCCACGACGAGGGAAATGCCGGAGATCAGGATCATCAAGGCAAATGCCCCGGCCGTCAGCGACGTCCAGAGCGTTTGCACCGCTTCCGAGCCGACGATGCCGAACGGATCTTCGTTGGCATAGGGGGTCTTTCGGATCGAGCGGAGAATCGTTCGGACCTCGTCCTGGGTCGCGTCGATCCCCGCGAGGCCCGACCGCGGGCGCACGTAGATCTCGACCTCGTCGCTGACCGTCAGGATCTTCAGGACGAAGGTAATGGGCGTGACGATCTGGTCGTCCTGGTTCTGACCCAGAATGTTTCCTTTGCGTGTCGCCAGACCGATCACCCGCATCGGGTAGCCACGGATGTAGAGAGTCTGGCCGATCGGATTCTCGCCCGGAAAGATCTCGTCTCTGACGTCCGCTCCGATGACGGCGACCGCGTCCGCGTGCTCTTCCTCAACCGGGGTGAAGTAGCGACCCGCGTCGAGATCCATGCGAAGCATCGACTCCATGTTGGCGGTGTAGCCGTGGATCAGGACGTCGGGCATCCGGCGTTTTCCGGCATGCAGCGCGTCGCGGTGGTAGGCATGGGCGCCCACGGCCGCGCAGGTCCGGCATTCCCGCTCGATCACTCGCGCTTCGTGGAACGTCACGGGCTTGCGTTTGCGGGCAAGGATGAATTGCTCGCGGCTGCGGATGATGCCGTACTTCGTGAAGACCAGCACGTCGGGGTTCAGGCTCAGGACCTTGTCGCGGACGTAGGAGTTCAGCCCGCTGATGATCGAGACCACGGAAACGACGGTCGCGACTCCGATGATGACGCCCAGCAGCGTGAGCAGCGAACGCAGCTTGTTTCGGCGGAGAGCCTGCACGGCGACGGCCAGAAGCTCCTCGAAGGACATCCTAAGTCGAGGAGGCCGCGGATGCCGCTTTCTTCGCTTCTTTGTCGATCTTCACTCGCTCTCCGTCCTTCAGCGTCCGCAGCAGCTTGAACGGGCCAGTGAGAATCTCCTGACCTTGGGTCAGGCCGGACGTCACCTCGACGTTCAACTCTCCCGCCAGACCCAGCTGCACCGGAACGAAGCGAGCCTTCCCGTCCTGGAAGGCATAGACGCCGGATTCGGTTTTGATCCGTCCCGATGCGGTCCGCTCGCCCCTGGGGGAATCGCGCATCACGATGGCCGCCAGCGGAACCGCCAGGACCTTCGACTTGGAGCCCGTGATGACGTCGGCGGTCACGGAGAACCCGGGCCGGATGGCTTCCGGCGGATGCGTGATCTGGACTCGCACCTTGAAGTTGATCGCATCCGAGGTCGTAATCAAACCCTGGAGCTCCGGATCGTTCTTCGGAATCGGAGAGTTCTCCACCTGCGTGACGACTCCATCGAAGGCGCGGTTCGGATAGGCCTCGATCGCGACGAGCGCCTTTTGCCCGACTTTGACGTTGGGAACATCGGTCTCGTCGACCATCAGGACCGCCTCGACGCTCGACATGTCGGAGATCGTCATCAACTGGGTTCCCGGATTGTTCATGGTTCCGATGACCGTGACCTCGCCTTCTTTGACCGGAAGGTCGGTCACGATTCCGTTGATCGGAGCGCGCACCGTCGTCTTGGAGAGCGTGTCGCGCGAGGCGCTCAGGTTAGCCTGGCTCTGGTCGATGTGCCGGACGGCCGCTTCGAAGTCGGCCTCCGCCGTCTCAAGGGCCATTTTTGACTTTTGGGTATCGGCCTCCGGCAGGATCCCTGCGGCGTAGTTCTTCTGCGCGCGCTCCCAGTCTCGGCGCGCCTGATCCAGAGTCGCCTTGGCCGAGTCGCGCGCCGCCACGCTCGCCTGAAGGGCCGCGGCGGAACCCGCTTCGCCCGCGGCCGCCTGATTGCGGTCGATCTGGAGCAGAAAATCGCCCTTTCGCACCGGGTCCCCATTGCGCACGGCCAGGTTGACGATCTGACCCATGACGAGCGCGGAGAGGTCTACCCTCTTCTCGGCCTGAATCTTCCCGTTGGCCGTCACCTTCGAGACCATGTCCTCGGGCGCGACTCTCGCAGTGGTCACGCGCGGGATTTTGCGATCCTTGCCGTAGATGTTGGCCGCGACGATCACGATCAGGATCGCCCCGGCGACGATCAAGACAATCTTCCAGGCTTTCGACATGACGATGGTGCGGACGATCCGTTACCGCTCTTCTCTAGTCAGTTTATCCCGAACGGAAACCCAATCCGGGCGACCTCACGCGGAGGCTATTCGTATCGAAGCGATTCGATCGGGTCCAGGCGCGACGCCTTGACCGCCGGATAAAGGCCGAAAAAAATACCGACGGAAAGCGAAACGAGCAGCCCGACCGCGATTGACCAGAGTGGCGTCTCGGCGGGCAGCGCTTCGATCACTTTCTTGACGAGCGCGGGCACGGCGACGCCGACGGCGACTCCGATCGCGCCGCCGATCAGCGAGAGCGTCGTCGCCTCCGTCAGGAACTGCAGGATGATGTCCCGGCGAAACGCGCCGACG
>DATDNV010000387.1:0-7795 GCA_036518075.1 Thermoanaerobaculia bacterium | reverse complement strand
GGTCCTGCGGCCGGAGCCACCCACCCGATATCTCGACGAGATACTCGCCGAGAGCGAGGGAAAGGTAAGCGAGCGCGCCGATGTACGAGATGATCTTGAGCCACACGCCGACGAACGCGAGCCCGTATCCGCCGAACGTGCGGGAGATGTGAGTGTATTCGCCACCCGGCTCGCGGCCGAGCGGTGTGGACAAGTAGACGCTGTACGCCACCGAAGTCGCGAGGATCGCCGGGGCGAGAACGAGGTACGCGAGGATGACGCTCGGACCCGTCAACAGCCACGCTTGCCCGGTGACCTTGAAGATTCCGGCCCCGATCAGGATGCCGATGAGAGCCGCATAGGACTCGAGCGTTCCGAGGTCGCGGCGCAGGCCTTGGATTCCGCGCGGAGAGGGGCCCGAGCTCATCGCCACAGGTTATCGCCGTTCGCGTCGGTCTGTGTCAGACTGCGCCCCGCCATCGTGGGGAAAGCGACGCGCGTTTCGGCGCGGCGAACGAACGGACCGCCGGCGTTTGCTCGAGTCATCTCGTCGTTGAGGCGGCTCTACGGGCCGCCGGGACCTCCGGCCGTCGCGGAGCCGCTCGAGATCATCCTCTACGAGAACGTCGCGTACCTCGCCGACGACGAGCGTCGGAAAGAAGCATTTCAAGCGCTGAAAAAGAGGGTTGGCCTGACTCCCGCCGAGATCCTCGCCGCCTCACGCTCCGCTCTCCGCGAGATCGCAAGCCACGGGATCACTCCGGACCAGACGGTCGAGAAACTCCGGGCGATCGCGGCCATCGCCGCGGAGGAATTCGGCGGAAATCTCGACTCCGTCGTTCGGCTGGCGCCTTCTCAGGCGAAGAAGGCCCTGAAGCAGTTCCCATCGATCGGCGAGCCGGGCGCGGACAAGGTTCTGCTCTTTTCACGGAGCCAGCCGATCCTGGCTCTCGACTCGAATGGTCTTCGTGTGCTCTTGCGGCTCGGATTTGGACACGAGGAGAAAAGCTATGCGCAATCCTATCGCTCCGTCCAGGACGCGCTCTCGAGCTCGCTTCCACGCGGCTACGACGCTCTCATCGAAGCTCATCAGCTCCTTCGCCGCCACGGGCAGGAGCTCTGTCATCGGTCGCAGCCGCATTGCGAAGTCTGTCCGCTCCGCGCAGACTGCGCGTACGCCCAATCGCGATCGCATTCATGAATCGCTGAGAACTTCTTTATCGCACTTTCATCTTCGAGCTCGTTTTAGCGAACGCCAATAATTTAGCGCGCGATAAAAAACGCGCGTTCTGGCATCCGCTTCGCTCTAGCTTGTGAGCGGCGGACGCGAGCTCTCCGGTTCGCTCCGCCGCCGCGGAACTGTCCGCGAAATGTTCAGGAGGTGTTCTCATGAAGTCGTCGCTTCGCTTCGCGTTTCTGCTTTTCACGGTCGCGCTCGTGGCGAGCTGCGGCGGCCATTCGGCGCCGACGCAGCCGACGATGAACGCGACTCCCAATGCGCCGCCCAACGTGGTTCCCTCTCCGACCCCGGCGGCCGCCGCGCACGCCGTCAGCATCGGTATGGGCGGGAACAACTTCATCGACTCGCAGAGCGGCAGCAGCACCACGACGATCCGCTCCGGCCAGACGGTGATGTGGAACTGGGTGAGCGGGCCTCACTCGACGACGTCCGGCGTCTGCTGCAGCCCGGATGGACGTTGGGACTCGGGAGTCCGGTCGAGCGGCAGTTTCTCGATGACCTTCCCCACGACCGGCAGCTTTCCCTATTTCTGCATGGTTCATGGCTCGGCGATGACGGGAATGGTGGTCGTGAATCCCTAGGAGGCTCACAGCTCGCAGATATCAGCCGTCGGCGACAGCGCCTCCAGTGACTCCAGAGGAGCGCTTATGTCAGATCCGATATAAGGCTCTCCTCATGGCCGCGAATTGTGTGGCTGCAAGCTGCGAGCTGACAGCGATGAGCTCCGCCTCACGCCAGAATCCGTCTCACCGTCTCCAATGCCACGTTGCGGCCGGAGAGAACGACGACGGCGGGAGAAGTGAAAGTCCCGGCCTTGCCGGTCAGGCACGCGGCGACCGTGACCGCCGCCGACGGCTCGACCAGATAGTGGTGCTCCGCCAGCATCCAGCGCACCGCCTCGAAGATCTCCTCCTCCGAGATCAAGGCGACGCGGCCGATGCGCGAACGAAGCACCTCGAAGGGCTTTGCTCCGATACCGCCTTCGAGACCCCCCGCCGTCGTCGCGACCGCGGGGAGCCGGGTCACCGCCTGCCCGCGGTCGAGCGACAGTCTCAACGCCGGCGAAGACTCCAGCTGACAGCCCACCAAGAGAGCTTGCGGGACTCGTTCGAGCGCCGCAAAGGAGAATCCCCCCGCGAGCCCGCCTCCCCCGACCGGCAGAACGAAGCTTCGAGCCTGCGGAACCTGATCGAGCACTTCGAGCGCCAGCGTCCCGCCGTTGGCGGCCATCACGTCTTCGTCGTCGAACGCGGAGACGAAGACTCGCCCGGTCTCCTTCGTCTGCCGCATTGCCCATTCCTCGGTGTCGTCATAACCCTGGAATTCGGAGACGATGACCTCGGCTCCCATTTCGACCATCTCGCGATGTTTGGCCTTGTCGACGCTGCGGGGAACGTAGATCCTCGGGATCAAACCCAACCCGCGCGCCGCGTAAGCGACCGCCTTTCCGTGATTGCCGGCGGAACAGGTCGAGACGCCGGCGCGCCGCTGCTCCTCCGACAGCCGCGAGAGCCGGAAGAGAGCCCCGCGCACCTTGAAGGAACCGGTGATCTGAAGCGATTCGAGCTTCAGCCACGCAGGGACGCCCAACCTGTCGGAGAGGACCGGCGACTCCTCGACGGGAGTGCGCCGGATCCTGTCCGAGAGGTAGACCCGGGCTTTCTCGATGAGAGAATGCGTCAGCACGTCGTGGGAACTCTACTGAATCGGAGTGCCGGCCGCGTGCATACAGAGGCCGTGGCGAGTGCCGGACTTCGTGCCCGACGCCTCGTCGCGGAGGTCGAGATGGCGGCAGGCTGTATTCACGTCAAAGAGATCAGAGATGTCCAGCCCTCGTCGAAGGGCTGCGAAGACTGCTTGAAGATCGGCGCGAGCTGGGTCCACTTGCGCCTGTGCCTGGAGTGCGGACATGTCGGCTGCTGCGACGATTCGCCCAACCGGCACGCGACCAAACACTTCCACAAGACCCAACACCCGATCATTCAGTCCTTCGAGCCGGGCGAAGACTGGCGCTGGTGCTACGTCGATGAGATCGAAGTATAGAGTTCGCGATGCAGCAAGCGGTCGCGGGGATTTGCTCCGGCGGCTCCGGTTTGGAAAATTCTCAGCGCTGGTCGCGTAGCGGCCGCCTGCGCTGAAGCACGATGGCCAGATGGACGTTTGAGCCCGGGCACACGGCCGCGGAGTTCTGCGCGCGCCACATGATGGTGACCTGTGTGCGCGGGGCCTTCAAAGACGTTCACGGAACGCTCGACTTCGATCCCCAAAACCCGCAGGCAGCTTCGGTCGAAGCCACCATCGACGCCCGCGGCCTCTGGAGCGGAGAGCCGGCGCGCGACGCCCACCTGAAGAGCGCGGATTTTCTGGATGTCGAGAACCACCCCACCATCACTTTTCGAGGCAAGGGAGTCACGCTCGTCGGCCCCGATGAAGGACGGATGACCGGTCAGCTGACGATCCGAGGCGTGACGCGCCCGGTGACGCTCGACGTGCGTTACCTCGGCCAGTGGGAGACTCCCTGGTGGGAGGACGGCGTCGACAAAGGGCCGAAGACACGCTCCGGTTTTGTCGCGCAGACGCGGATCAACCGCAAGGATTTCGGCGTCAACTGGAACGGCGCCCTCGACCGCGGGGGCGTCGTCGTCAGCGACGAGGTCGGCTTGACGATCGACGCGGAGGCGATTCGCGAAGACTGAGGTGTAAAGATGAAACGCTCCTTGCCCATCCTGTCGGGGATTGTTCTGATCGCCGTGGTCTCGTTTCCCGGCCTCGCGGCGTCGCCGCCGTCCGTCGGAGCCGAGGAGGTCGAACGGCTGGAGCGCGAGCTCGTGACAGCGATCGGAAAGAAGGACCTGGCGACGTATGACCGCATCGTCGCGGACGATTACGTCGTATTCGACTCGACCGGCAAGCAACTGACCAAGGCGGACGTCATGGCTTCTTATCGATCCGGCAGCCGAGGGTACTCGGGGCTGGAGATCTACGACGTCTCCGGGCACGTTTTCGGCGACACCGCCGTCGTCAGCGCGCGGACGAAGGGCTCTCGCATCGAAGACGGAAAAGAGATCCCCAACCGCGTCCGCTACATTCGCGTCTTCGCGCGGCGCGCGGGCCGCTGGCAGGCGGTGACGCAGATGTCGGCTCCGGTCGAGAATCCGCCGAAGGAAAAGAGCTCCCGGTAGCTACTTTTTCTTTCGAGAAAGACTCTTCAGCCAGCGCCGAATCTCCCCGAAGCGAGACCGGTTCGGCGCGGATTCGACTCCGGGAATCGTCGCTTCGATCAACGCCTCCACCTGCCGGCCCGTGACCGGGCATCGGATTCGAACGTCGTCGCCGGCCGCCGCGCCGGGCGGGACGCGAGAGAGATGGGGACGCGCGCAATGAGGACACTTCCAACGGAACGAGGATCCTCCGGATCGACGCGGCGGGGATGGCGGCTTGTTGTTCATCAGCAGGTTCCTTGCGGGGAGGACTTCAACCTCCGGCAGGTCTAGGCGCCCTCCCGATCTCGCTAAAGGGGTGCTCGAAGGACAGATAAAGGATGACGGAACGCTGTCCCCGGCTCGATCCGACGCCGATCGGAATCCCCAGAGCCGGAACGATCTGGAGGCCGCTTGCGAAGTTATAGGCCCAGCGCACACTGGGGCTGACCACGAAGCTCGTCTGTCCCTGTGTCCGGTGAAAGCCGCTGACGATCGGAGCCTCCGACCAGGCGATTTCGACGAACCCGTTGAACGTGCCGCCGCCCGTCCAGACGAGGCTTGCCCCGAAGTTGTAGCCGAGGGTGTTTGCCTTGTCGCCCTGCTCGTCGCGCGCCGACGGAGTGAAAGTCGCGCCCGCGTTTCCATGGACGACCCAGCTCTCGGAAAGGATCACGCTGGCCGGCACCGCAATCTGCACCCCGGTGGAGCCCGCGCCCAATCCTCTCCGGCTGTCGCCGGTCGGAAGGAAGACGGTCACGCGCGGAGCGACGGCGACGCGGGCCGCGCCGCTGCCGACGAGCTGATAACGGTAATTCAAAGCGACATCTCCAAGACCGGAGACGGACTCGGCGCCGGTGTCCAGCCGCTGGTAGGGAATGGTGTAGCTCGCTTGGTTTCGCACTCCCCCAATCGGGTACTCCTGGGTGAAGGTGGCAAACCAGCGGTTCGTGCGCTGGTCGCGTAGGAAGACATTGATGTGCTGGACAATTCCGGGCTCCTGGTTGTACGCCTCCTCCACGAGAAGGCTGTTGTCCTGGATCGTCGGCGCTCGGGAGCTCGTGGTCTTCGAGCCCTGCGCCTCCGGCTCCTCGGCCCGAATCGACGCGGCCGCGGCCGCAGCCAGCAAAGCGAGAAGCACGCGCCGCATCGACCTACAAGGATAAGGGCAACCGACGTCTTCGACAGCGTGGGGGCGCCGCCGGACGGCAATGACGCCGGACCCTGGCGCCTTCGGTGCGCAATCTAGAATTGCCATTTGCGATGCTGCGTTCGCGGTGGATCGCCGCTCCCCTCTCGGCACTGATCTGGGTGTCCTGCGTCGTCACCGTCGTCGCCTGGACTCCCCTCGTTCTCGTCTTTCGGCTCCTGACGTTTCCATGGGACCGCGACCGTTATCGCGTCGGCCGCCTCTTCCACGACTCAGCGGCGTTCGTCGCCAGGATCAATCCGTTCTGGAGCTTTTGCATTCGCGACGAGGTGCATCCGGACGACCGACACCCGTACGTGTTCGTCGCCAACCACAGCTCCTTCACCGACGTTTTCCTGCTCGCGAGCCTCCCCTGGGAGATGAAGTTTCTTTCGAAGAGGTCGATCTTCCGGATTCCGCTTCTCGGCTGGCAGATGCGAATCGCCGGCGACGTTCCGATCGTGCGCGGCGATCGGGAAAGCGTGCGAGCAGCGATGGAAGAGCTGCGACGGAGGCTCGACCGCCGCCTGTCGGTCGTCTTCTTTCCCGAAGGAACCCGAAGTCCGGACGGATCTCTGGGAGAGTTCCGAGAAGGCGCCTTTCGGCTGGCGATCGAAGCCGGCGTCCCGGTGTTGCCGCTCGCGATCTATGGGGCGTCGAGCAGCCTGCCGAAGCATTCGGTCGTCTTCCAACCGACGACGGCGACCGTGGCGGTTCTGCCGCCCGAGCCGACCGAAGGCCTCACCGCGGCCGACGCGCCCCGGCTCGCCGCCAGAGTCCGCGACCGGATCGCCGAAGCCATCCGCAAAGTCGAGATCAGCGAAACTCCCGCGTCTCACTGACCCGGGCGCGGCGCCACTAGACCCGGACGCCTATCTCCAGGGCTCGACGCTCGTGACTTCCATCTCCCCGTCCGAAACGCGCACCCGCTCTCCGGTCCGAAGACCCAGAAGCGCCTGGGCGAACTCGGACTCGTAGGAATAGATCGCGTCCTCCGGCCTGGAATCCCAGGGGCCGAGGATCGTCACCTTACGCTCCGATCCCGACGCGACCTCTCGCAATCCAACCCGGGTTCCCACCCTCACCTCGGAGACGTCGATGCGCGCCGGGTCGAGGGCGCGGGCGCGGGCGAGATCGTCGGCGAGAGACGCGATCCGTGCAGAGAGATATTCATGTCGTTGCCGCGCGGCGTGATACTCGAAGTTCTCGGACAGATCGCCGTGCTCCTTGGCCGCCCGCATGGCTTCCGCATTGGCGGGAAGCTCGACCGACTTCAGATGCTGGAGCTCTTTGCGCCGAGCCTCGATCGCTTCCGCCGTCGAGTAGAGGTAGGCCCGTGCCGGGGCCCGAAGCTCCGGATACTTCATCAGAAGGGCTTCCCGCACGGTCGCGCGCCGATGCTCCTCGAGGCCGCCCACGCGATTCAAGGCGTCGAGCATCTCCCGGGCCTGTTCCTCCGAGCTCGACGAGCGGGCGAGCGTCACCGCCAGCCCTCCCGGATCGAAGAACTCCTTGACCCGCGCCCGCACGCTCGAGAACTCGTCGAGTCGAAGCGCCTCGAGCAGCGAGGCGAAGAGTCCCGCGGGAATCGGCTCCTCCGATCCCATCCCTTCGCAAAGCCAGACGAAGGCCCGAGGCGCCGACCGCGGCGACCGGAGGATTCGCCGGGAGAGGTCGGTCCGCTTCTCCTCGGGCAGCGCCTCGAAAATCGAGGCCAGCACGCGCTGATCCTCTTCACGAAGGAACTGCTCGGAAAAAATGTCGATCCAGTCGTCCCGGCGAGAACGAATCGCGTCGAGCGCGCGGCTGCGGGCGGTCTGATCGCCAATCTGTGCGAGGAGGGCCAGCACGTTTCCGGAGGCGAGCAGCTCCTCGACGGGAAATGCCTCGGGCTCCTCGGGCGCGAGCCGCGACGCCGACTGCGAGAGCTCCCAGGCGAGCGCCGCCGACCGCGGCGCCGCGCGCCGGGCCTCCTGCGCCAGCCCTTGCGCAAATTCGCGTGCCAGCTCTTTGGAGCGCTTTCCGTGCTTGCGGGCGAGATCCATCTTTTCCGCGGGAGTGGCCTTCGCGAACGCGGCCCGAATCGATTCGTCGGCGGCGTCCGCACTCTCCGACCACGACACCATCGCCGACTTTCCCGTTCCCGACACGAGAAGCTGCTTGTGCCGGCGCGCACCCGACCAGAAG
>DATDNV010000386.1:0-4940 GCA_036518075.1 Thermoanaerobaculia bacterium | reverse complement strand
CGGCTTTCGTGTAGATGCGGCCGAGCTGCGCTTGCGCCGACAGCACCGTGAAATAGTTCGTGCTCGTGCCCAGCATCTCGATGCGCTCCGGATGATCGCCGCCGGTCAAGTTGACATCGGCCGACGCCATAGCCGAGATCTCCTGAAAGACATCGGATTTGTCGCGCAGGTCCCATAGCTCCGGCACGGACAACCCGACATCGCGGCTGCCCGAGCCGCGCAAGTCGTCGTAGAGGCGCACCAGCTGCTCGGGATGCGGGAACGGCAGCGGATTGACGAGCACCGCGTGGACGACCGTGAATGCGGCCACGTTCGCGCCGATGCCGAGAGCGAGCGTCAGGACCGCGACGGCCGTGAAGCCCGGAGACCGGCGCAGCATGCGGAAGGCGTAACCGATGTCCTGCCGAAGATGCTCCAGCCAAACGACGCTCCACACCTCGCGAGTCTCTTCCGTCACCCGCGTCACGTTGCCGAACTTGCGCAAAGCGGCGTAGCGCGCATCCTCCGGCGACATCCCGCGGTCGATGTTGTCCTGCGTCTCCATCGCGATGTGCTCGCGAATGTCCCGCTCGAGTTCCTCCATCATGCGTTGGCGCCGGCTCATGATTGGCTCCCCTCCTCCACCGGCCGCAGAATCTGAGCGATCGCTCCCGCGAGCTTGTCCCATCGGCTCGTCTCGACCACCAGTTGCCGCCGTCCCTTGGCCGTCAGCCGGTAGAACTTGGCCCGGCGATTGTTCTCGGAAGTCCCTTCTTCGGCTGAGATCCATCCGCGCTTGATCAGCCGGTGCAACGCCGGGTAGAGCGATCCCTGCTCGACCTGCAACACCTCATCGGAGTTGACCTCGATGGCCTTGGTGATCGCGTGGCCGTGCTTAGGCCCGAGCAGCAGCGTGCGCAGGATCAGCAGGTCCAGGGTCCCCTGCAGGAGCTCGATGCGCTCTTTCTCTTCTTTAGTAGACATTCTAGGTGAGACTAGAGCGCTTCCAGTAGAATGTCAAGGTGAGGGCGTCCGGCGCACCGGCGCGACAGGCTTTGCCTCCGCCGAGGCGGAGGCAACAGCCGCATTTCTCAGAATCTTCAGACTCTCCGTAACTTCTTTGCGTTCGGCCGGTGGGCAAGTCGGATGGTCGTCGAGTCTGTCGCCTGCAAGCGACGCGGTGCTGCGCGAGGGAGTTGCGTTAACCGCCGCGGGGCTGCTGGTAACGACCGCAACGCCCTTCGTAGCCGAAGCAAACTCAGAATTAGCTGGTCCTCCAGAAGCCGCTCGTCAAGACGCCCGCTTGAGCTCCTGAAGAATGGGATGGTCGGAGTCGGCGAGGGCGAGCAACTTCGAGAGCTCCGCTTCGACGACTCGCGCATCCTGCTGCCGACCGACACGCCGATAGAGTTTGGCTAGCTCCCATCGGTCGATCAGCCAGTAAGCGCCTGTCGTGCCGCTGATCACCGCGTAGAACCTCTCCGGGTTGCGCTCCAGAATCCGGATCGCTTCCGGCACATCTCCCTGCTTCGCGAGGACCGCCGCCAGCTCCTCCTTTCCCAGCGAATAGCTCGGGACGTAGTAGCGATCACCGGCAAGTTTCCAGGCTTCTTCGAGCTCGCGGATTCCGACGACGCGATTCCCGCGCGCGAGCGCAATCGCTCCGCGGCACCTGTGAGCCTCCTCGTCCGTAAAGTACGGGCCCTTCCAATGCGAGCCTTCACGGCAACTCTCGGAATCCAACAGGATGCCTGCGCGAAGCCGGAGGTTGTAAGTCGTCTCCAGGGAGCCGTGGGAAAACATCTTCTGTTCTCCCGGAAACTGCAGGTGGTATTTGAGCGCGAGGCGGTCTCCCCTGATGAAGTCGACCTGCGCGAGCATGTCGTTGCGAACGACCGGATCGGAGATCGCGCCGGAGATCCGCGCCGCAGCCTCGATCCGGCCAAGAGTGAGGTATCCGAGAGCCACTTGCGCGAGCAGGCAGTCTCGTGGGAATCCCGTGAGTGAGTCGACCTTCGTGGCAACCCGGTCGAGCTCGGCGGCCGCCGCTACCAGGTCCCCCTTGAGCCAGCTCTCGGTGAAAGGCAGAAGCTCCAACCAGTCGGCGCGTGCGCAAAAGCGTTCTCGCAGTTCAGGGGTGAGGAGCTGCCCTGCCCGCCGAACGTAAGCTCCGGCCCGAGCGGGCTCGGGTTTGACCGCGACAAAGTTGAACGCCGCATTCCAGTTCTCAAGGAAGTCATTCGGCCGTGAGTCCGCAAGCCGGGCTTGGAGCTGCACGGCCTTCGCCAGCTCTTCCGGATTGTGGAACCAATCGTAGATAAATATCAGGTTACCGGTCGCCCACGGATGGTCTGGGTAGAGATCGAGGAGCGCCTCATAAGCAGCAACCGCCTTTTCTCGCTGCGCGAAAAGCTGGTAATAGCCCCCTCTGATGAAATAGCGCTCGCGCTCACTCGTGGTATCCGACAAGCGCATTGCCTTTTCCGCGTAGGGCTGGACTTCGGCGAGCGGACGGCCTTGATTGGAAAGCGCAAAAGCAAGATGGATCCAGGCTGAAGCGAACCTGGGATCCTCGGCGACCGCCTGCCGCAACAGCTCCTCGGCAGCCCCCATGTGGTCTTCGTCTCCCATCATCAGAGCGTCGGCTCGTGAGTAAAGCTGGAGCGCCTTCAGACTCACCGTGGTGACTTTCGCGAGACCGGCTGGCTCGCGGCCGTCGTGCGCCGGCCCCTCTCCGAGGGCGGCGCGGACGTGATCCGAGATGCGCTGGATGGCCCGGAGGGAGTCGTCGGTTCCGACGCTCTCTTCCCTGAACCCTGCCACGGCCGTGCCGTCCTTCGGATTCTCGAGCTCGACGCTCAAGAGATACTTGCTTCCTACTTTCTCGACCAGCCCGGTGATCAGGGCTTGAATCCCACCGTCCCTCAAGCAGACCTCGCGCGCGACGACCCGGTCGATCGGTGTATCCGGGGCTTTTCTCGCCAGCCGCAGAGCGTCATTGACTCGATCGCGCGACACGACTGTGACCCGCTGGGAGTTCGAAAGCTCGCGCCCGAGGGCGTAGTCGAGCGTTCCGTCAAACAGCCTCTCTCCTGTGCGGTTCTCGAAGTGCGCTACCAGAACTACGTTCCGACCTTGAGAGGAGAGTGCCCGGAGCGGCTTCGTTTCGGATCGCAGGCCGTTACGCGATAGCCAGGCCGCGCTGACTGCCGCCAGAGTTGTGAAGGCGAGGCCAGCTCCCGCCATCCGCAGCCAGTGAGACACGCGGGCGGTCGGAGTCGATGGCGCTTCCTCCACTTCGCGCTCGGGCTCGCGGGGGCCATCCGCGTCCGCCTCAGGCGGAACGGGAGTGTCCTCAGTATGGTCAAGACCGGAGGCGCCTGCTCCCCGCCTCGTCCACCAGTCATCCAGTTCCGCCGCGTAGGCGTAGACCGAGTCGCGCTTGCTATGAGGGTGGCGGTGAACGGGAAGCCCCTCTTCCTTTTCCCACCGCCTGGCACTGCGCATGCTTCGCCGCAGGTAGGCCGCGATCTCCTTCCACGAGTCGAGCCGGCGTGAGGACGCTGGCTCGCCGGAAGCCGCGTCGTTAGAGCTCATCGAAATGGAAATCCGCTCGAAATACTACCCCACCCGCCAGGAGCCCCGCGGCTGAACGGCCAATAGCGGCTATTGCGCCGTGGCCGCTCTTGCCTGTTGACCGGGCATGCCCGAAGGCGGAGAAGGGATCCCAAAGGAGGTTCCATGTCCAAGACGAGTCGCGGCACTTCTCCCGCCTGCTGGATAGCCCGGAAATCCGGGCTGCGGATCGCGATGATCGCTCTACTCGTTCTCATGCTCAGGCCAGACGCAGGCCGGGCCGGCAATCCTCACGCCGGCAGCGACATCCCGGTGACCACGATCATCAGCGACGCCGACTCCAACGGGCTCTCCGTGATCATCGGCAGCGATGGACTCGGCCCTTACCTGAATGGCGTGGACGGCGTCACCTCCGTGCTGTCGGCTGCTGCCTACAACGGCCTGGGGAACGGCGACTGGCAGTTCAACAAGGCGAACTCGACGATTCGAGTCTCCAACTACACGTTCAACCAGGCCGACGCGGTTCAGCCGGGCGATCCCCATTACCAGGCGCCCGCGAATCCTCCGTACTGGGGCTCGCAGCTTCACATGTCACACATGGAGGTCAAGTGCACGGCCGTCTTCAACAGCATGCTTACGATGGCTGCGGGCACCACCTTCACGTGCCCTCTGGTCACCACATTTACGCAGGACAGCGGCACCGACTACACCCTTCGCCCGGCCCTCTCGTTCACGGGTCTTGCTGAAGAGACGGACGTCCAGGTCCACTGCAACACGGCGGACTCCGGCGGCTGCAACGACTGGTTCATCGACCCGATCAACCTCGGCGAGGCGGTCGGGCGGCTCGAGAAGCACACGACGGTGCACAAGCCGGTCACGACCGACGAGGGTGACTTCTACATGAGGTTCCACTTCCACATCACGCGGCCGTAAAAGGCTTCCTTCTTCCTAGCTGACCTGGCAGCGAGCGGTCGCGAGACGGCCGCTCGCTCCTCGGAGGGCAGCCGCGCAGCTGCTACGAGACCCAGATCTACAGATTCGGCCGCCTTCTTGTAGTGCGGGAGCCGCGACCGGACACGGACCGGAGGCGTGAAACGAAAGCTGGGGTCGAACCGTTGCGTCGCCGGGCCTGGCGAGAAGCCAGTACGCCGCGGCCCGGATTATCGCGGTCACCCGAACGAATCCGCGAGAGATTCCGACCCCGGCGTTCTCCGTGGTTCTCTACCCCGGTGATAAAATACGAGTTAATCGTGCCGCTTCTTTCGCTCCGGACGGAAGCCTGACCGGCTGCTGATACTCGGGCTCACCCACAGGATCCTTCCGTGACCCTCAAGACGCTGAGAATCATCGGGGTGAATGCTCTCGTGCTCCTGGGTCTCTTGCTT
>DATDNV010000385.1:0-2508 GCA_036518075.1 Thermoanaerobaculia bacterium | reverse complement strand
GGGCTTCTCCCGTAGCGGGGCCTCTCGGGCGGCGCTGGCGGCGCGGCTGTTACTTTGCGACTGTTGTGAATGACCTGATGGAGTAACGCAGGCCCTCGGGCTCGGTCTAGAAAAGTTAATTGGCCCGCGCAGCGGGCCGGTACAGACGTCGCCGCGTCCCCGCGAGGGAGATGTCCGTGAGCGAGCTTCCGTTAGAATCTTGCCGTTGGTGGAATCTGGCGCGACTCCGGCGTCCCGGTCGATGGTGGCGACCACTGCTTGCCCGCTCGACTGTCCGGATGCCTGCAGCCTCGAAGTTCGCGTCGAGGACGGCCGTGCTGTATCGGTCGGCGGGACCGAGACCAACCCGATCACCCAGGGTTACATCTGTTCCAAGGTGCGGCGCTTCCCGGAGCACGTCTACGGACCCGACCGGATTCGCTTTCCCCAGGTGCGGAACGGACCCAAGGGGGAGGGCCGGTTCCGGAGAGTTGCCTGGGACGAAGCGCTCGAACAAATCGCGTCCCGGTTGAGGGCGCTCGCTCGAGAGGGAAAGGGCGAGCGCATCCTCCCTTTCTCTTACGGCGGGTCCAACGGCTACATCTCGCAGGACACGACCGACGCGCGGCTCTTCACCCGGATCGGCGCCTCGCGCCTGGCGCGCAACGTTTGCGCCGCTCCATCCGGCGCCGCCGCGACGGGACTTTACGGGAAGATGCCGGGCATCGCGCTTCAGGATTACGCGCACGCGAAGCTCGTGATTCTCTGGGGGGTCAATCCCTCCGTTTCGGGGATTCACCTCGTCCCCTATCTGTTCGAGGCACAGCGCCGAGGCGCCAAGCTCGTCGTCATCGATCCCCGGCGGACCCGCCTCGCGGAGCGGGCGGATCTCCATCTGGCGATCCATCCGGGGACCGACCTTCCGGTCGCTCTCTCGATCATCCGGTGGCTCTTCGAGAATCATGCGGCGGACAAGCGCTTCCTCACCGAGCGGACGGTCGGAGCCGAAGAGCTCCGCCGGCGGGCGGAGCCGTGGACTTCGGAGCGGGCGGCCGCCGTTGCGCGGGTTTCTGCAGTCGACATCGAGCGTCTCGCCGGAATGTACGCGGACGCCTCGCCGGCAGCCATTCGCTGCGGCTGGGGTCTCGAGCGCAATCGCAACGGCGGCTCGGCGATCGCCGCGGTGCTCGCGCTTCCGGCGGTGGCGGGGAAATTCGGTGTTCGTGGAGGCGGCTACACCATGAGCAACTCCCGCGCATTCACGCTGGAGTCTCTCTACGCAGCGCGGATCGGCGATCCGGAGGCCCAGCCCTCGACGCCGGTTCGCGAAATCAACATGAACCTTCTTGGAGAAGCGCTGCTCGGACGCCTGGGCGCTCCGGTCGATCTGCTCTTCGTCTACAACTCCAATCCGGCCGCGACGATCCCGTGCCAGGAGAAGGTGCTCGCGGGACTCCGCCGCGAAGACCTCTTCACCGTCGTTTTCGATCCGATCATGACCGACACGGCCCGATATGCCGACGTCCTCCTTCCCTCGACCACGTTTCTGGAGCGGCATGAGCTCGCTCGCGGATACGGTGCCCTCGTTCTCCAGCAGATGAAGCCGGTGATCGCGCCGGTGGGCGAGTCGCGGCCGAACCACGAGGTTTTCGGCGAGCTTTGCCGCCGGACCGGCGTGGCGCGTGAGGGGGATCCGCATTCCGCGGGCGACCTGACCCGCGAGATCCTCGACGCGAATCCGTCGGGCGGCTCGATTCGCGATTCACTCTCGGCGCAGGGGATCGCGTTCCCCGACGGCAATCCCGCTCCGATTCAGTTCGTCGACACATTTCCGCGAACGCCCGATGGGAAGGTCCACTTCGTTCCCGAGGATCTCGACACCGAAGCGCCTCAGGGTCTCTACCACTTCCAAGTCGACCCGGCGACCGAGCGGTTTCCACTGGCGTTGATCTCGCCGGCCACCGACCGGACGATCTCCTCGACGCTGGGAGAGCTGCGGCGGGAGGCGGTCTCTCTGGAGCTCTCACCCGAAGACGCGAAGGCTCGGGGCATCTCGGATGGCGACCGCGTCCGCGTCTGGAACGATCTGGGAGAAGTTCAGTGCCGCGCGCGCTGGAACGTCAGGCTGCGGCCCGGCGTGGTGCACCTGCCCAAGGGGCTCTGGAGCCACAACACCGAGAATGGCTCGGGAGCCACCGCGCTCGCCCCGGACACGTTGACCGATCTCGGAGCCGGCGCCTGTTTCAACGATGCGCGCGTTCAGGTCGAGAGGCGGGCGGAGGCGTGAGCGTGGGCCACGCCCACGGAGCGTCCGCGCCGTCTCTGACCTTTCCGGATGATCGCGAGGCGCGTCGCTCGCGGATGCGGATTGCCCTGATCATCACCGCCGCAGTTCTCGCCGCGGAAATCGTCGGCGGCATTCTCTCCCACAGCCTCGCCCTGCTCGCGGACGCGGCGCACATGTTCGCCGACATCGGAGCGCTCATGCTGGCCTATGCCGCGATGACGGTCGCGACCCGAGCGCCGACC
>DATDNV010000384.1:0-9394 GCA_036518075.1 Thermoanaerobaculia bacterium | reverse complement strand
GATCGGCGTCGTACGGCTGCCGTAACGAAGAAAGTCTTCGGAGAAACCAGCCTCAGCCCTGTTCGATCACCGAAAGGATGTTGCCGGCCGGATCCTTGAACCACGCGATCGTCGGACCGTGACCGCGATGGATTCCTTTCGCGTCGGTCTGGATGTCTCCCTTGTAGTGCTCGAAGCGCACGCCCTTCTTCGTCAATTCGTCGACCGTCTTGTCGACGTCGACGACCGGAAAATTGAGAATCGTGAACGTGGCGGGCACGTGGTTCGGTTTGGGATAGACGACGACCTTCTTGCCTCCCGCGAGATTGAGATTCAGAAGGCCATGGTCCTCGGAAACGTCCAACCCGAGCGTCTCGCCATAGAACTTCTTCGCCTTCGGGACGTCTCCAACCGAGAAGCCGCTGAATGCCTTGCTTTCTTTCAACATGGGTTTCCTCCTTTCCCGTGAAGACAACACTCCACAAGAACAGAGGCATGCAGGATGGACGCCAGGCGGGGTCGCCTATTTCTTCCAGGCGAGGGACAAGGAACCACCGAAATAGTCCGCGAGACGCTCGGCCTCCTCTTGCGCGGCGCGGCGCACCCAGGACGCGGTCTTGCCGAACGGCTGGATTGCGACGGCGACCCGGCTGCCGGCAAGCTCGTGCCGCCAGGTGCCTTCCATGCGGCCGTTGACCAGGAGAACCGGCGAGATCCAGCCCTGCGGCCGATAGACCCGGCTGCGGAGACCCCTGGGAAGAAGCTGCTCGGCGTGTCGGGACGCGCCGACGACGTACTGGTCAAAGCCCGGCAGAAGGCGCACGGACCTCGCCGGCGCTCGCTCGGAAAGCTCGCGCGCGTCGGCGGTGAGCATCCAGGCCTTCGAGCCCTCGAGATCGACTGAGACCGCTTCACGGCCCAGCGCCGCGATCGACCGCTTCGCGCCCGCGACGCCGCCGCCGCCCCACCATCGCGCCAGATCGTGTTCCGTCGCGGGGCCGTACACGGAGAGAAAGCGGCGGGCGACCTCGATCAACGCGGCGGCCGGTTCGACGGCGCGGCGAGCAGAGTCGACCCAGGTCGCGGGATGCGTGAATCGAACACGTTGTCCGAGGCTCGGGCCGAAGCACAAGCGTCCGGAAAACGCCGCCGGCTTCAAGACCGTGCCCCAACTGCTCAGCGCGAGCTTGGCGGCGAACGCAGCGGATCCGCTCCGCCGCCCGACTTCCTTCACGAGCTCCTCTCGAGTCAGAACGCGGTCGGCGAGCGCCTCTCCGACCGCTTCCGACAGACGATCAAGCTCCTCGAGAGTGATTCCGAAGTGCTTCTTCCACGCCATCGGTCTCAAGTACCGTGGGTTCTGACTCAACGCGGCGTGCCAGAGAGGCAGTTCTTTTGCGGGGAGAAGGTGGAGCGTTCCGCGCATCGCCCAGGTCTTGACGAGCGTGCGGTCCTTCCAGAGCGCGCGCGACACAGCTCCTCTCTGGATGCCCTCGACTCTTGCCCACGCGGTCAGCTCCGCGCAGGAGAGCACCTGCGCATGCAGGCCGCAGAGACGGCTTGCGACCGCGAGCAGGCGGCCCGCGGGCGCACGTTTTTCCAAGTGATGGCGGCGCATACGCCACGCCGCGACCTGCGGCCAGGAGACCTTGGGCATTCGATAGCATTATCACGGGCGCAATGGCGAGAATCCTGCCGGCGATCTTCTTCGGACACGGGAACCCCATGAACGCGGTGCAGACCAATACGTTCACGCGAGGCTGGCGCGCGATCGGTGAACGAACAGGGAAGCCGAAAGCAATTCTTTCGATTTCCGCCCACTGGTTCGTGCCGGGAACCGCGCTGACGATCAGCTCCGCCCCGCGGACGATTCATGACTTCGGCGGCTTCCCGCGGGACCTCTATCAGGTCTTCTACCCCGCTCCGGGAGATCCCGACCTCGCGCGCCGGGTGCAGGCGCTGCTGGCGCCGCATCCGGTGGCTCTCGACGACTCCTGGGGGCTTGATCACGGGACGTGGTCGGTCCTGCGGCACGTGTATCCGGCGGCCGACGTCCCCGTCGTGCAGCTCTCGATCGATGAAACCCAGCCGCCGGCTTTCCATTTCGAGATCGGCCGAAAGCTCGCCCCGCTTCGCTCGGAGGGGATCCTGGTCATCGGCAGCGGCAATCTCGTCCACAACCTTCACGCGTACGCATGGGGGCGCCACATGCCCGAACCGTACGACTGGGCCATTCGATTCGAGAACCGAGCGAAGGAGCTGCTGCAGGCGGGGGAGTTCGAGCCTCTCCTTCGATACGAGACGCTCGGCCGGGACGCGTTGCTGTCGATTCCGACGCCGGATCATTACCTGCCTCTCCTGTACGTGATCGGCGCGCGCCGCGACGGCGACCCGATCACCTTTCCCGTCGAGGGAGTCGACGGTGGGTCGATCTCGATGCTTTCGGTGCAGGTGGGCGAGTCCTAGCCAGAGGGAAGCAGAACGGTCTGGAGGTCGCGTGGCAACGGATGTCTCCCGGATCGTTGCGAATCTCGCCGCGTTCCACGATCTCGCTGACCAAATCGTCGTCGCCGTCGGCGCCGGGGGCGGTCAGCTCGTCGAATATGCGCGCCCCGTCCGGCGGCTGATTGCCGTCGATCGCGACGAGGCCGCGATCGAAAGGCTGGCGGCGCGCGCCCGGGACTCCGGTCTCTCGGACAAGTTCGTGCCCGTCAAAAGCGATTTCCTCCACACGCAGCCGCGCGGGGACGTCGTGCTCTTCGAATTTTGCCTGCATCAGATGGCTGAGCCGGATCGAGCCCTCGAACACGCTTCCCGTCTCGCTCCCGAAGTTCTCGTTCTCGACCACGCCCCGCACTCCGAGTGGTCCTGGTGCGCGGGCGAGGAGAAGATCGTGGCGGCGGCATGGAGGGCGGTCGCGAGCCGAACCGTCCGTCGCCAGCAGGACTACGACGCGACGCAACGATTCACGGATTTTGCGGAGCTCGAGGCGCGTCTCTCTCAGCAGGGGCCGGAGAGCCGGGGACGAATCGAGAGATATCGAGGCCAAACCGCGATTTCGATACCCATGCCGTACCGGCTCGCGCTTCTCTGAGTCGCACCGGCCTCCGGACGATCGCACCATACGCGAGAAATGGAATGCGGCCGGCGGTCATCGCGTTGGCAGCAGCGAACCAACGAGGAGCGCCAATGAACGCTGCGGCCACGTCCCTGGCTGTCCTGCTCGCCTTCGCGGTCGCGAATGCCGTGGCTCAGGAGGCCACGCCCGCTCCGACTCCCGCCCCGACCCCGCCTCCCAACATCGACGTGCGGATGATCCGATACAAGATCTCGGCGGGAGACCTTCCGAGCGCCGAGTCGATCCTCGAGTATCACAAGCGCGAAGAGGGTGAGGACGGCGATTACACGATGGGAGTCGCGTGGGTGGCGCGCGGCGCCGCGCTTCTGGGTGACTGGAAAGCCGCGTTCGAATGGGCGAAGAAGGCGCGAAAGATCGCCGACGCGAAGCTCCGATCTCCGTCCGATTACGAGAAGGAGAGCGAGGCGGTCTATGCTCTTGGAACCTCGATCGAGGTCGAAGCGCAGGCGCTCGCCGCAGCCGGCAAGAAGCAGGAAGCGATCGCGCTCCTCGAAGCGGAGGAGAAGAACCAGGAAGCGGCACAGGCGCCCTATAACCTGCGCGCCCGCATCTGGAAGCGGCGCAACCTGCTGGAGCTCGCCGGCAAGCCGGCCCCGGCCGTCCGCGCCGAAGATCACGTGGGCGTTGAGTCTCCGAGCCTCGAGTCTCTGCGGGGCAAGCCGGTCGTCCTCTTTTTCTGGTGGGAAGCCTGCGGCGACTGCCGCATGCAGTCAGCGACGTTTCAGAAAGTCGTCGAGAAGTATCGATCCAGAGGGGTCGTGTTCGTGGCGCCGACCCGTTACTACGGCAAGCCCGATACCCGAGCGGAGGAGAAGGGCAAGATCGAAAAGTCGTGGCGCGACACCTACAAGCTGATGGACGAAGTGCCCGTGCCGATCAGCGACGCCGCCATGCTGCGCTACGGCGTGTCGGCGACGCCGACGTTCGTCTTCGTCGATCGCAAGGGAATCGTCCGTCTCTACTCGCCCACGCGCATGAGCGAGGAGCGGCTCTCCGCGGAGATCGAAAAACTCTTGCGCTGACGCCGCGTTTCGGTCTTGCGACTTCCGGTCCTGGGTCACCCCGCTCTCGTCCTCGGACGAGCAATTGGAAATTCGCGTTCGAGACGCGGTTACGAAGGACGATCGAGTCGCGGATTGGCCGGTGCCAGACTTGGCTCTGCGGTATGGAAGTGGACGCGATCGCGGCGGCGGATCCCGCGCAAGGAGGAAAGATGCTCACGAGGCGGCGGCTTCTTTGTTCTCTTCTGCTTATCGGCCTGGCGGGAATCTCCGCAGCGGCGGACACTTCCCCCGCAGCGGAGGCGCTCGCGAAGCTTCGAACGCTCGCCGGAGACTGGGAAGGACCGGTCGAGTGGACCGGCGCCCGCACCGACAAGGGCCGCATGAACGTTTCCTACTCGTTGACGGGATACGGCTCGGCGGTGGTCGAAGACCTCTCCGGGGACGGTCCACCGGCGATGACGAGCGTCTATCACCTCGACGGAGCCGATCTGCGAATGACGCACTTCTGCGGCGCGCAGAATCAGCCGCGGCTCAAGGCGAGTCGCATCGACCTCGCTTCCGGCGCCATCGACTTCGCATTCGTGGACATCACGAATCTCAAGTCTCCGGATGCTCCGCACGTCTATGGAGTGGAGCTTCGGTTCGCCGACGCCGACCACATCACGCTCACGTTTCTCTTCGAGAGCGGCGGCCAGAAAAGCCGCGAGAAGATCGAGTTGAAGCGGATTGCGCGGCGGGCGGCGTAGGCGGTCGGTGAGCGGCGGGGAGCGCTCGGCACCGCAACCGACGCCCCGAAATTTTCTGGACCTCGCTCACTCGGTGTCTCTTTCCACCAACGCGCGGAGCCGCTCGATCGCATCGTCCCACTGTCGCGAGATCGCGGCGAGGCGTCGCCGCACCTCCTCGATCCGTCGGGGCTGAAGCAGCCAGATTCGTTCCCGGCCGGGCCGGCGACCCGATCGAAAATCCTCGGCGCCAGGGAGCCCCGGGCTCGTCGCCGTCCCGTCGAGGCGTTGGACCCGTCAAGGCGTCTTTTCCTCTTGACGGCGGGCTTCTTGCAGTACCCGCGAAGGCGAGGTAGGAGCGATTGAGACTTTCATGCGGAGACCAGCCGAAATCCCGTCCCATCAGTAGATGCGTCGATTGAGAGGGGATCGATTGGGCAGGCACGGCGCTATGCTTTCTCTCCCGGAATCGGAGTCTCCTTCGGCCTCACGGGCTGATTCATTCGCTTCCGGGGGAAGGGGAGCAAGCGTGCAGTCTCCAGTCGGCCGGGTCGCCGAGGTCTCCGATCCCCTCGAGGTGCTGGGCCGTCGCCACACGCCGACCTCACTTCCGGGCGTCTCTGATGTAGAAGGTCAAGAGGAGACGCGGAAGCAGTTCGTTCTGATCGTCGAGGACGAGGCAGACGCGCTCGAAGCGATGAGCGCGTGGCTCGAGGTGGAGGGATTCCCCAGCTTGCTGGCGCGGCATGGCAGGGAGGCTCTCGACCTTCTCCGGGCTGGCCGGCGGCCTGCCTTGATCCTTCTCGACATCAGAATGCCGATCATGGACGGCAAGGAGTTTCTTCTCCAGATCTCCGCCGATCGGGAGCTCGCGGAGATACCCATCGCTGTCGTGACGGCGTCCGCGGAACCGGGCGATGTCCCGTTCCGAAAGAACAACGCCGGATTCTTTCTCAAGCCTGTGGATTACCAGCGCCTTCTCAAGACAGTCCGGCGGTACTGCAGCTAAAGCGCCAGGGAACCGCGAATGACTGAGGACGAACGTAAGGCCGCGGACGATGCGAGAAGGCTCGCAGCGATCGTCGACTCCACCGACGACGCGATCGTCTCCAAAGACCTCAATGGCCGCATCCTGACCTGGAACGCCGCCGCGGAGCGTCTCTTCGGCTACACGTCGGAGGAGATCGTGGGCCAGTCGATCCGGACCCTCCTCCCCGACATTCGAGCGGACGATTTCTTCTCGATCCTGGATCGCATCCGCAGGGGAGAGCGGGTCGAGCACTACGAGACGATCCGCCGGCGCAAGGATGGAACGCTCATCGAGGTGTCGTTGACCGTCTCGCCGATCTACGACGAGGAAGGGAAGATCGTCGGCGCCTCCAAGATCGCGCGCGATCTGACCGCCCTGAGGGAGACCCAACGGGAGCAGGAGCGCCTGCGGCAGCTCTTTCTCGCGACGCTCGGCCACGACCTTCGCAATCCCCTGAACACGATCGTCGTTTCTCTGGCGCACCTGCAGGCGCGCCTTCCGGATTCCCTCCGCGACGTTTCCAAACGAATGATGACGAGCGCCGACCGGATGGCTCGGATGATCGATCAGCTGCTCGACTTCACGCGCGCCCGCATGGGAGGCGGAATTCCCGTCGTGCCGGCGCCCAACGACCTTCGCCAGATCTTCGCCGCCGTAACCGATGAGCTGGAGGCGCAGCACCCCAACCGCGTCCGACTGTCGGCTCAGGGCGAATTTCGAGGTCGATGGGACGCGGACCGGCTCGCGCAGATGCTCGTCAACCTGCTCGCCAATGCGCTGGACCACGGCTCTCCCCAGTCCCCCGTCGAAGTCCGGCTCACGCACGAGAACGGGGCGGCGCGAGTCGATGTCCAGAATCGAGGCCCGGTGATTTCGGACGACGCGCGCGGGGAGATCTTCGAGCCTTTCCGCCGCAGGAACCTGAATTCCGCGACAGCGTCGCGTGGTTTGGGGCTCGGGCTCTTCATCACCCGTGAGATCGTCCGGTCTCATGGGGGCACGATCGACCTGGTCTCGCGCAACAACGAGACGGTGTTCACGGTGAAGCTGCCGATCCTTCCGGAGTCCGCCTAAGACCCGCTCCCTTGTCCGTGGCGTCGTTGGACCTCGTCGCCTTCGATCTCTACGGGACGCTGCTCGATATCTCGGATCTGGCGGCTCGGATGCGTCCGATCGCCGGGGACCGATCGGCGGATCTGCTCGCGCGCTGGCGGATAGCGCAGCTCGAACGCACCTGGCGTCTGAATCGAGAAGGCCGCTACGAGCCCTGGGACGCCGTGACCGCCACGGCGCTCGCGGAGATCGCGCCGGAGTTGTCCGCGGAGAGCCGAAGGCGGTTGAGCGGGCTCTGGGACACCGTCCCGGCGTTTCCCGACGCCGGCGAGACTCTCGTCGTTCTTCGACGGGCGGGAGTCCGCACGGCCGTGCTCTCGAACGGAACGCGAGCCATGATCGAATCGGCGCTCGCTGCCGGCGGCCTGACGGTCGATCGAATTCTCTCTGCAGACGATGTCGGCGTCTACAAGCCCGATCCGCGGGTGTATGCGCTGCTCGACTCCCAGGCGGATCGAAGCCGCGTCGTTTTCGTCAGCGCCAACGGCTGGGATGTCGAGGGCGCCCGGCGCGTCGGACACAGCGTCGCTTGGATCGATCGGGGCGGCGCGCCGCCCGCGATCGCGCCGACCGATCGGCTCGAGTCGCTCTCCGGCGTCGCCGCGTTGGTTTTCGGGAAGAATCGCTGATCGTTCCCCGTGTCGCAGCCGAATCTCGGAGTGGGATAATACGAAGACGGGATTTCGCCAGGGAATGACGGTCAAAGAGGTGCTGAGCCGATGAGTGTGGACGTACCGCCGAGTCAGACGGCGGAAAGTTACCGGAAGACCCTGTCTCACGCCCAGATCAGCTCTTATCGCACCGCCGCGTATCTCTTCTTTGCCCAGGTGGTCCTGGGAATGCTGCCCAGTTTCCTCTGGAAAGTGCCGATTCCCTTCCCCGAGCTCGCGATCTATCTCTTCGCCGGGATCTTCATTTACTGGTTGAGCCCCAGCACTCGCGGCGTGATCATCGGCATTGCGGTCGTCATCATCCTCCTGAAACTGCTGCTCTTCTTCTCGAAGCAGGAGCCGTTGAAGATCGTGGTGCTCTCCCTTCCGGCCTGGGGCATTGCGACATCGCTGTTGGTGCTCATGTTCGGCACGCCCACGCGCGCGCGTCGGTTCGCGGCCATCTGCGTCTTCGGCGTGTTCAACGCGGCGTTCTTGATTCTCGCGAACGTCTACCACATCGTGGGTTGAAAGCGCGGGCCGATCCGCGTCGCACTAGCGGGGCGTCGCTGCGTCGAACGTGAAGTCCCCGGTGGCGTGCAGTAAGCGTCCTTGCCGTCCGCCCCCGGGCGCCGGAGAAACGCCTCGTGCGGAGCGCACGGCCGTGGAAGGCGAGCTGCCGCCGGTCGTTTGAAGGTTCGCGGGTTCCCGGAGCCGAAGACTCCGCCCTCCTCGAGCTCGGCGGCTGCGCCATAATTCCCGGCGTGACGCTACTGGCCGCTACGCCGGAGATGGAAGCGGGGCGCGAAGCGCTGGCGCGCGGCGCCTGGCTCGATGCGAAAGCCGCCTTTGAAGGCGCTCTCGCGCGGCGGGAGTCCCCCGAGGCGCTCGAAGGACTGGGAATCACGGCCTGGTGGCTCGATCACGGCGATTCCATCTTCGAGACGCGGGAGAGGGCCTTCGCGCTCTACCGGGGACGCGGCGACAACGCCTCGGCCGCGAGGATGGCCACTTGGATCGCCTGGGACTATGCCGCATTTAGAGGCGAGACCGCGGTCGCGAGCGGCTGGCTTCGCCGTGCGCGGCGCCTGCTCGAGGGCGTGCCCGAGGGTCCGGAGCATGCGTGGCTCGCGCTGCGGGAAGGAGCCTTTGCGCTTCTGGAGCACGGCGATCCTCGAGAGGCGCTCGAGCGGGCGCGGGAGAGCATCCGCATCGGCCGCGCGATCGAATCCGCCGATTACGAGATGCTCGGCCGGGCGCTCGCCGGGTTCGCGAAGGTGACCGCAGGCGAGGTCGCCGAGGGCATGCGGGATCTCGACGAGGTCAATGCCTCGGTTCTCGCCGGCGAGCTGCGCGATCCAGTCCTCATCGGGCTCGCGTGCTGTTATCTGATCGCGGCCTGCGAGCGGGTCCGGGACTTCGATCGCGCGGTGCAATGGTGCACGCGCCTGAAAGCCTTCTGCGAAAAGTGGGGCTTGCGCCCGCTCTTCTCGGTGTGCCGGACGCAGTACGCCTCCGTCTGCATGTGGCGGGGAACGTGGAACGAGGCGGACGAAGAGTTGACGCTCGCGACCGAAGAGCTTCGAGTCAGCCGGCCCGCGATGACCGCCGAGGGACTCGTGCGCCTGGCGGAGCTGCGGCGGCGCCAGGGCCGGCTGGAGGAGGCGGCGGACCTCTTCGCGCGGGCGGAGCCGCATCCGCAAGCCTCCCTGGGTCTGGCCGAGATCGCGCTCGACCGCGGGGACGCCCGTACT
>DATDNV010000383.1:0-6395 GCA_036518075.1 Thermoanaerobaculia bacterium | reverse complement strand
ACGACGCGCACGCCTACGGGTTCTCCCGCCGGGACGTTGACGTTGACGAGCGTCCCGGTAGGCAACCCCCGGACCAGCAGCTCCCGCGCGAGCCGTTCCGCGAAAATTGCCGCCGCGTCGAACGTGAATCCGGTCTCGATCTCCTGCGAGATCGCGACCGAAGGCACGCCGATCAAGGTTCCTTCGAACGCGGCCGAAACCGTTCCCGAGTAGGTGACGTCGTCGCCGAGGTTGAGCCCGAGGTTGATGCCCGAGAACAGCAGGCTGGGCCGTCGGTCCTTGAGCAGATGCAGGACGCCCCAATTGACCGCATCGGTCGGCGTTCCATCGACCGACCATCGGTTCTCCCCGACGCACTTGGCGCGCAGCGGGCTGTGCAGAGTCAGGGAGTGGCCGGCGGCGCTTCGCTCCTGGTCGGGGGCGACGGTAAAAACCTCACCGACCGGCTCGAGCGCGGACGCCAGCCGCTCGATTCCTTCCGAAAAGACGCCGTCGTCGTTGGTGACGAGGATACGGGGCCGGGTCACGAAACCTCGCTTACTTCGAAGGCGAATCCGGAAGGGGCATCAAAAAGACCAGGACGATGTAGGCGAGAAGTCCGGGAAAAGCGGCCGACAGCAGCGAGGCGATCACGTAGACGACGCGGACGACGGTCGGATCGACCTCGAGGTATTCGGCGACCCCGCCGCAGACCCCGGCAATGATCTTGTGCCTCCTCGATCGCGTGAGGCGGCGGACGGCTGCAGCAGGCGGCGGTGCGCTCATGCGCGTTCTCCCTCGTAGACAACCCGATTCTTCTCCGTCTCGTTCAAGGCGACCCGGACGAGCCGGGCCGGTTTGAGCTTGTCCTTGAGCTCTCGCCAGATGCCCACGGCGATGTTTTCGGCGGTCGGGTTGACACCCCGAAGGAAGTCGACGTCGAAATTCAGGTGACGCCGATCCAACCGTTGGACGACGTTCTTCTGGACCGACTGTTTCAGATCCTTGAAGTCCATGACGTAGCCGGTCTCCGGGTCGATCTCCCCTTCCACGGTCACTTCGAGCTGGTAGGTGTGGCCGTGCCCGTGAGGGTTGTTGCATTTGTCGAACACGCGCTGATTGGTCGCTTCGTCCCAGTCGTCGCGATGGAGCCTGTGCGCGGCGGAGAAATGGGATCCGGAGACGAGCCGCACTCTCATGGCACGATGATTATGAAGGTTCCTCGTTCCATTTGCAGCAAGCGAGCCGAGGCGCTCACAGCTCCTGCGCCTGGCGCGACCAGCGCTGAACCAAGTAGCTCTTCAGCGCGAGAATCCCGGCGATCAGCGCGAAGAGAGCCAGGGCACCCAAGCTTCCCCGACCTAGCCGCTTGAGCGCGACCTCGTAGCCCTCTCCAGCGAAGTATCCGAGAAGAGTAAAACCGACGCCCCAGCTGACGCCGCCCAGAACGTTCCAGAGCAGGAAGCGCGTGAACGTCATGCGGGCAGCTCCGGCCGCGGTCGGAACGATCGCGCGCAGAAAGGCGGTGGACCGTCCGAGAAAGACCGCGGGACCGCCTCGCCGCTGGATCCAGGCGCGCAGCTTCGGCCACTGGCGGGGAAAGCGCCGGTCGAGAAGCGGCGCGCCGAAATGCCGGCCGATCCCAAAACCGACGAGGTCACCGATGACCGCCCCCGCGACCGCCGCCCCCATCGCGGCCGGAAGGGCGACGGTGTCCCGCGAGGCCAGCACTCCCCCAACCACGACCGCGATCTCGCCCGGAATCACGAAACCAAAGAAAAGAGAAGCCTCGGAGGCCGTGAGCAAAAAAATCCCCGCCAGAGCCCACCAGGCGGGCACCGAGAACAGGAAATCGACGAATTGCTCCATCCCTCGCGTTGCCGAAGACGAAGAAGCTCCAGTCCCTCCTCCTCTTCAGACTATTCCATGACGGCTCGGCTCATGCAGTGATCTTCCGCAGCCCCAGCGAGATACGCCTTCGTGATCCTCGCCTGTCTTCGGAGCGCCGCGAACGGGCGTACAATACTTTTCCTTTTTCAAAAAGCACAGCGTGACGCTCTCATCGAAGGAAGCATCGATTCGGGGCAATGGCGGTACCGACGAAGAGAATCTGTTTGCGTTTCTTCGAGACGTAGCGACTCCGCTCTCGGCCGTTGCCCTGCACCTAGAAACGGCTTCGAGGCGCCTTTCGCGGGGTGAGGATCCGGCGAAATGGATCGGCGTCGCCAAGAAAGAGCTCGGAAAGGCGCTCGACATGTTCGAGCGCGGACGAACTCAGATCCTGACCGGCCACCTCCAGCCAGGCAAGAAGCAGCGCGCGGCGCGGGCCCGCGCTCGAGTGCCAGGTCTCAGGCACGGCGAGACGCCACCCGGCTGAGCCTTCTCCCAAAGATCGCCCCGGGAGCCTTGCGCGCGACCAGCCGGAGCGAACCCGGCGAGGCCGCGCGCGACTGAGAGGAGCTGCTCGAGTCGGCGATTCGAGGTCTACTGTAGCTGAATACCGACGCTATACCAGGCGTCGCCGTTGAGCTGGTCGGCGCTCGTTCCAAACGCGTACCAGGCGGAATTCATCGACGACGGCGGAGTGAAGTGCAGTAACAGGTAGCCGTTGGAGCCCCCGTCCACGCTCGACGGGACGGCGACCTGGCCCATCGACAGCGGCGGGATCGTCGCCGTCGCCGACGCGGTCTGTCCCGTGGTCGTGATGATGGTGACGGCGAAGGTCCGCGCGTTGAGGACGTCGAAGTTGACCACTCCGAAGTTCGCCCGAAAATTCGCGTTCTGCCGGGCGCCGATGACCGCGACTTCACCGGGTCCGTGGATGACCCCCGGCTCTACCGCCCATTCGGTGAAAGAGGTCGACGCGGAGGCGGAGCCCGGTTCCTGGGTCCAGATTCGGGCGGCGCCGTACAGCTGGCCATTCGTGTCCAACGTGCCCGTGCCCGGAAGAACGGCGGTGATGAGAAGCGAGCCGACGCCGCTGATGTTCAGATCCCCTGAGCCGGAGCCCAGAAAATCCGGAATCGAGTAGGTCGTGTTCGCTGCCAGTTGATACCGGGACGTCGGCTGGTTGACTCCCGTCACACCCGAGGGCATGAACCCGATGAGGACTTCCTGGGACGCGCCGCGTCCGTTCATCAGGAAGTAATCGGTGATGTAGAAAGTTCCGTTCTTTCCCGGGGCACGAATGACGACCGGGACCACGATCTGCGACTCGAACCCGTACCCGCTGCCGGTAATCAACCCCTGCGTCGAGATGGTGGCGGGCCGGTGCGACATCAGTTCACCCAGAGTCGGGGTGGGACCCTCCGCCTTCGGAAGGCCCTCGGCGAGGGCGAGTGCCGAGATCACCGGGGCGACCGCCGCGAGGAACAGGCTCCTCTTCACTTCGTCTCCCTTCTCCCGGCCCGGAAGGACCGACGAGGACGACTCTTCGACGGCGCTCGAGTCCCCGAGAAGAAGCGAACGGCGCGGACGAAGAGAGCGAACCGATCCGCCCGAGGTCCGAGACCAAATAGAGTTTTGGACTCCCTTTTTGGAAGATTCTATCCCAATGGCGGAGTTCTCCTGTTCAGGGAAACGAGTCCGCCGGAACTCCGTAAGGAGAGAGTGAAGTGAGATCGAACGCAGTGTCGCGAACTCCGGCGGCATGATCGATACCGACCCGGTCCCGAGCTCTTCGCCGGCGCCGGAGAGTCCGCCCTCCGAGGCGCCCGGAATCCGGATGCGATGGCATTTCACGACGCCTCTGATGCGGATCGGGGAATGGCAATGCATCGCCGGAAACGGAGGGCTTGGAGAAGAGAGAAGCCAGCCCTGGCACGTCATCGGCTTCCCCCTTTCCGGCACTTATCGCCTCCATCGGTCGCGGGATACGGTTCTGGTGGATTCCAACCAGATCATGTTCTTCAACGCCAACGTCGGATATCGGACGAGCCATCCCCACGGATTCGGCGACTCTGGCGGATCGTTGGTGCTTCGCGGCGACGTCCTGGAGGAGGTTCTCGGAGAAAGAGGGTCCCGCCAGCCGCTGCCGAGGGATGAGCCCTTCGGGCGAACGCACGGACCCAACACGGCCCGCGCGCAGCTTCTGGTTTGGCTCCTCCTCCACCGCCTTCCCCTCGCCGACACGCCCGAGCCGCTGGAGATCGAAGAGCTGGTGCTGAAGGTTGCCGGTGAGGCAGTCCGATGCCTGGGCTCCCCGGCGGCTCCGGTACCGGACGGCACCCGAGCCCAGCGGCAGCGCCGGATCTGCATCGAACGAGTCAAGGATTACTTCGCGGAACGGTTCGTGGGGAAAACGGATCTCGAGAAGCTGGCGGAGGTGGCCGGCTGCTCGCCGTTCCATCTTTGCCGGATCTTCCGGCGGGAGACGGGAGCATCGCTTTCGATCTATCGGACGAAACTGCGTCTGGGAGCCGCGCTCGATCGGATCGAGGAGGACCTGGCGAGTCTCGCCCTCGAGCTGGGGTTCTCGAGCCACAGCCATTTCACGGTCTCCTTCCGCAGGCTGTTCGGGCGCACTCCTTCCGCCGTCCGCCAGCTCGGCCGACTCAGCCGCGACCGGATGCGAAAAGAGCTCGCCGGGCTCCTGCCCTCTTCCCGTCCTTCCTGAGACCCCTGGAAGCCCGGCCCGGGGCGGGGCCATTTCCGGTTCGAGCAATTTGTTGATAGCGGATACCTCCGCCGATTCTTCACAATTTCCCACGGCGGGAGGACGACATGACAATCCGGATCGTCGTCGCGGACAGCGACGCGTTGTCTCGACAGTGGCTCAAGAAGAACGTTTACCCTGATCAGGGCTTCGAGATCGTCGGTGAGTGCGCGGAGACGCCCCTCATCGAAGAGGCAATTCGAAACCGCAAACCCGATCTGCTGATCGTCGACCCCGATATGACGGGATGGCAGCCCACTCTCCTGCCTCGCGCGGAGGACGGAGCTCCGGCGCCGGCGGTGATCTTCTTCTCGCAGTCGCAGCGCCACGCGGTGGCCGCTTTCGAGGTCGGCGCCGTCGATTTTCTCCTCAAGCCCGCGAATCCGGATCGCCTCTCTGAAGCATTGGAGCACTTCCGTGTCACTCTTCAGTCCCAGCGTCCCCGGGAGGCCGAGTCGGAGCTGATCTCGCTGCTCAGGAACGTCCACCGCTACCCGGAATGGTTCCTGATCCGGCTGGAAAGCCGCAGCCGTTTCGTGGCAGCGAAAGACATCGACTGGATCGAGTCGAAACGAAACAACGTCCTGCTTCACGTCGGGAAGATAAATTACCTCTACCACACGACGACGCAGGACATCGAAAGCAAGCTCGATCCCTGCCGGTTCCTGCGGATCCATCGCTCGACGATCGTGAACATCGAGAGGGTCGAAGAGCTTCGGCCCTGGTTGGGGGGCGATTACCGCATCACGCTGAAGGACGGCACTTGCCTGCCGGTGAGCAATGGGTATCGCCAGAAGCTCAAGCTCTTTCGGCGGGGAGCCGCTTAGCCCCCGGCCGTTTCCGACGGCAGCTCCCGCGAAGAACAATTATCGGCTCGGGGCCCAGCAGTCAAAGGACGCCCGCGCGATCTTCGCGATGACCTTCTCGCAGATCCGCGGTGACGTCGGCTCCACTATGCCCGCTCGCCCGAGTCTAGCTCTCCTAAGCGAGCCCAAAAAGAAAACGGGGCGAGACTTCCGTCCCGCCCCGCCACATTGCGCGAGAAGCGACCTTAGCTGGCCTTCTCTTTCTTCATCTTTCCGGTATGCACCGAAGTCGCCCAGGTCTTGCCGTCCTTCTCCGAGGTGCGGACGTGGATCGTCTCGCCCTCTTTGAGGTCGCCGTGCATCTTGGTCGACTCGTTCCAGTAGATCGTCATTTCCTTGCCGTCGGCGGTCTTGACGACCATCGACTTGTTGGTGTTGTCGAGCTTGGTGATTGTCGCCTCGGTGGCGCTGCCCTTGGCATGCTCCGCGTTGGCGAGCCCGATGGCCGCGCAAAATCCGAGAACGGCCGCGAGCGCGAGAACTCTCTTCATTGGATTCCTCCTGAAATGGTTTGTCGGCGCGCGATTGCGCCGCGCCGATGAAGCTACGCGGCTGGAGATGAACTCAGCATGAACTGGCCCGAGCGATTCAGAACAGAAGCGCGGGCCCAAATATCCGGAATGGTCGCGGCTTGAAAACTGTTTCGAGGGATTCTGGACGCGCGCTATCTCGCCGTCGGCGCCGCGAGCTGCAACAGGCCGGCTGTCCAGCCGAGCGCGACATTGACCTGCCTCCACTCGCGTCCGGAAGTTCCCGTCACGAAAACGAACGTCTGGCCGTCGCGCGTCACGTCGAAGTTGCGCAACGGAATCGTTCCCCTGTCGTAAGGAACTTCGAACAGCACTCGCAGGGGCCCAACCTTGAAAACGGGCTCAGTCTGAACCTCGGCCGACATG
>DATDNV010000382.1:0-4819 GCA_036518075.1 Thermoanaerobaculia bacterium | reverse complement strand
GACCGCGGACGTAACGGAATCCCAGGCGGAGCGCGAGTACGCTTTCGCTGGACGATCCGGCGATCTTTTCGATGGAGCAAAGCCACCCCGATCTCGCCACATCCACGGGCAGCACCCGCAACCCGTGCCGCTGCGCGTCCTTGACCAGCGTCGCCGGGTGATAGAAGCCCATCGGCCAGGCGTTCAAGAGCGAAGCCAGAAACGAGGCGGGATGGCGCGCCTTCAGGTAGCAGCTGGCGTAGGCGATCAGAGCGAAAGAGGCCGCGTGCGATTCGGGGAATCCATAGAGCGCGAAGGACGTGATCGACTTGACGATCTGCTCCTGGGCAGAGGGTGAGATGCCTCGCTCCGTCATGCCGCGCCGCAGCCGCTCTTCGATCGCGGACATGCGCTCCATCGAGCGCTTGAAGCCCATGGCGCGCCGAAGCTCTTCCGCCTCGCCGCCGGTGAAGCCCGCCGCGACCATGGCGATGCGCAGGAGCTGCTCCTGAAAGAGCGGCACGCCCAGAGTCCGCTTCAGGATCGGCTCGAGGCAGGGGTCCGCGTATTCGACCGGCGCGCGGCCCTGTCGCCGATCGAAGAACGGATGCACCATTCCCCCCACGATCGGCCCGGGGCGAATGATCGCCACCTGGATGACGATGTCGTAGAAACGCCGCGGCGCGTTGCGGGGCAAAGACGCCATCTGCGCGCGGCTTTCCACCTGGAAGCAGCCGACGGTGTCCGCTTCGTTCAGCATCTGGTAAACCGCCGGATCGTCCTGCGGCAGGTGCGCGAGGTCGACCTCGATCTTTTCGTTGTCGCGGATCATCGGGATCGCTTCTTCGATCGCCGCGAGCATTCCCAATCCCAGCAGATCCACCTTGACGATTCCCATGTCCGCGCAGTCGTCCTTGTCCCACTGCACGACGACACGGCCCGGCATCGCGGCCGGTTCGAGCGGCACGACCTCGTCCAATCGCCCCGCGGCGACGACCATGCCGCCCGAGTGCTGCCCCAGATGCCGCGGCAGATTCTGGATCGCGAGAAAGGATCGAAGAAAGTGGCCCGTGCGGACATCCTCCGGATCGAGACCAGCGGCGGCGACCTCCCTGGTGAGCTCGGCGATCGGCTCACGGATCTCTCCGAAGTTCCATCCGGAAAGGTGCTTGGAGAGGCGATCGATCTGTTCGAGCGAATAGCCCAGGGCCTTGCCGACTTCGCGCGCGGAGGAACGGTCGCGGTAAGTGATGACGTTGGCGGTCATACCCGCTCCGTGCGGGCCGTACTTTTCGTAGACGTGCTGGATGACTCGCTCGCGCTGGTCGCCGGAAGGCAGATCCAGATCGATGTCCGGCCACTCGCCCCGTTCTTCGGACAGAAAGCGCTCGAAGAGCAGGTCCATCTTGACCGGGTCGACTGCGGTGATCGAGAGCGCGTAGCACACAGCGCTGTTGGCGGCCGATCCCCGGCCCTGCACGAGAATCTTGTTCTTCAAGCAGAAGCGGACGATGTCCCAGACGATCAGAAAATAGCCGGCGAGATCGAGCTTTTCGATCATCGCCAGCTCCTTCTCGATCTGCGCCTGCGCCTTGGCGGTCAGCGGCGCGAATCGCGACCGCGCTCCATTCCAGGTCACCTGGCGCAGGTAGGATGCGCGCGTTTCTCCAGGCGGCAGGGGAAAGTCGGGGAAGCGGTAGCCGAGATCGGCGAGGGTGAAATCGAGCTGTTGCGAAAGGTCCCAAGCGTTCTCCAGCGCCTCGGGAAGATCGGCGAACCGCTCCGCCATCGCGGCCGCGTCCTGAAAGTGGCGCTCGCGTTGGCTGGCGAGAAGCGAGCCGGCGAGGTCGAGCGTGGTGTGGTTGGCGATCGAGGTCATGATGTCGTGAAGCTCTTTGTCCTGGGGGCGCGCGTAGCGCACGCCGTTGGTGGCGACGAGCGGCAGCCGCAATCGGCCGGCCAGCGCGACGAGCGCCTGATTGCGGTGTTCCTGACGCCGCAAAGAATGGCGCTGCAGCTCGACATGTAGCCTTCCTGGAAAGAGCCCGGCGAGCCTCTCGAGATGCCGCCATCCGGCGTCCAGTCCTCCGGCGGAGAGGATTCGCGCGAGTTGTCCTTCCTCGCCTCCCGTCAGGCAATGCAGCCCTTGCGAGTGCGCCTCGATCTGCTCCCAGGTGACGCTCGCTTGCCCCTTCGGCTTGTCGAGCGCTCCGGCGGTCAAGAGGCGGCAGAGATTCTTGTAGCCGGTCCGATTCTCGACGAGGAGGGTCAGACGGGGAGGTTGCAGATCGGCTCTTCCAGGCGAAACATCCAGACCTGTCATCCCGAGCTGCTCACTCATGCCTGTCATCCCGAGCGCAGCGAGGGAACAGGCCGCGGCGGTCGCTCCGCGACCAGGCGGCCGGAAATTTTCTGAACCAAAGCCGAGCACGCTCGGCGAGGGGCCACCGGTTAGAAAAGTTAATTGGCCCGCGCAGCGGGCCGGTTCAGACGTCCCCTCATCGCTGTGCTTCTCGGGATGACGCTCCTCACGGAGCGTCACCTCGGCGCCGACGAGGGCTTTGATGCCGGCGGCTTTCGCTGCCTTGTAGAAGCGTGGCGCGCCATAGACGCCGTTGGAATCGACCAGAGCCACAGCGGGAATCGAAAGACGGGCAGCCTCCTGAACGAGATCCTCGGGAAGCGACGCGCCATTCAAGAACGAAAAGGCCGACGCTGCATGAAGCTCCGCATAAGGTGAGGGCAACGTTCGCCGGCGCGGGTTCGCATCGAAAGTCACTGAGCGCTTCCATTCGCGCTGGCGAAGCTTTTCCTTTCGCGCTCCCTCGGCGACGATCGAAGAGATGGGATCGACGTCTCTTTTGCCGGTGCCGAGGTTACGAGCCGGTGGAATGCCTCCGGGAGGATTGCCCGATGAACGAGAGCGCTTCTCCGTCACGCCGCCCGACTCTAGGCGTAATAAAGGCGTAAGTCAAAACAACATCTATTCCTTTTAAACCCAATGACTTCAGTTCTCTCGTTGGTTTCGGCTTCTAGGCCCTCTGTACGGATATCTGAACCTCACTCGTCACAGCCCGTTCGCGGTCAAGGAGTCTCGGGATTGCTCGGAAACTTCGACGATGACCGATGTCCCCGATCCGCATTCGGTCTCGATTAGCAGCGTTCCGCCGAGAGCCTCAACTCGCTCGCGCATGATCGCGAGGCCAAGGTGCTCCCCTCGATGGACTGCCGCCAAGTCGAAACCGATGCCATCGTCCTCGACGATCAAGCGCAGCTTTGCGCCGCGGCGATGGAGGACGACGGCGATCTGGGCTGCATGCGAGTGCCGAATGGCGTTGGAGACGGCTTCTTGCCCGATGCGAAAGAGCTCTGTTTCGATTCGGCGAGACGGTCGCGTCTTCTCAAGGCCGACAGCCTCGAATTGAACATTGGCGGTGCTTGATCGGGACAGTCCCTCGACGAGCTCGCCCAGCGCTGCGACGAGACCAAGATGATCCAGCGTCGCTGGGCGGAGGTTGGAGGCGAGCCGATAGAGGCTCTCCTGCAGATCCTCGACAGCCCGCTGCAGTTGAGCAGCCAGCACGCGAGCGGCCGCGATGATCGACTCACGCTGGAGGAAGCGCAAGCCGATCTGGACCGAGGCCAGCGATTGCTCCGCGTTGTCGCTCAATTCGCGTGCGATGAGGCATCGTTCCTCTTCCTGTAAGTCGATGAGTCTGCGCAAGGGCATCTGCCAACGTTCGCGCGCGGCCTCGAGCTGCGCAAAGAGAGTGGGCTCGTGCGGCATGACTCGATCTTCCGATCTTTCACACTTGTCCACTCTTCCCTCCGCTTCGTCACCAGGAGAAGAGTAGGGACGCTGCGTCCCAGCGCAGATCCCTCTGCCTGCTCGGCCTGTCTAAACCGAGGCCTCACCCGCGGAATCGGCCAGCCGAAAAGTGGATTTCTTCATTCCGCAGTAGGGCCCATTCGGAAAAGGTCGGGCTCCGGATCCATCAGGCCAGGAAAGGAGTTTGAACCCGTGACTAGGTGCAGGCCTCACCCGTTCTCATCGCAATCGTCTGTTCCAGTACGTAACGATCGCCCCGGGACATGACGGGTTTGTCCGTACTAACTACGGACTCATCGAGTTAGCCAGCCTGAGTAGTTTCCCCGCTTACGCCAGGCAGTAGCCAAACCGATCATCTCCTCTGCTTTCGATGAGTACTTCTCGCCTTTTCATAGTTGGGAACGAGGAAGGAGAAGCGGCAGCTTTGCTCTCCGCCTCATCCAGCATGTGCCGAGGAGTGGCCGGCACGAAGTGCCCGGACGAAGCAGCAGCAGAAGAAGAAGAGAGCACATCTCGAACACGGTCAAAGGAGCGAATAGAGGGAGGAATGAAAAAGATGAATAGTCGAACCTATATCGCGCTGGTGCTGGCTGCCGTCCTCCTCGGCGGAACGAGTCAGATGGTCTTGGCGCAGTCGGCGCCGGATCAGGGAAATGGCCAGGGAAACGGCCAGATAAACGGCCATGTCAAGGGACCGCGGCTGAAAAGCATGAAGAACTCCGAGCGGTGGGCCGCGGCCATCCGCAACGCAGATCGTCGCGCCGCCGAGATTCGAAAGAACCACGGAAAAGGGAAGTGACATATGAAGAAGCTCATCGCTGCCCCCTTCCTACTGATGTTTGCGGCCGCCGCGGTCGGCCAGATCAACGTTCTCCCCTGCGGTTCCCCGGGGGCACTTCTCCCGCCTGACTGCACGGACTATTTCGGCGCTGCCAACTGGGCCAACAGCCCGCTGCCGGCCGGGACAATCACGGGATTCACGCTGATCGCGGGAGGAAGCGGCTATGCCAA
>DATDNV010000381.1:0-7645 GCA_036518075.1 Thermoanaerobaculia bacterium | reverse complement strand
CCCGAGGCGTACGTCACCACGACGCCGGGATACTCGAGCGGACTGCCGATCCAGGTTGCGGGCCAGGTCCCCTCTCTCGCCGGCGTCTCCTTCCGCAAGACGCTCTACGATCCGTCTCGCCGCGCGGAGGCGCTCGAGTCGCGCGTCCATGCGGCGTCGCTCGACGGCGTCCGCGAGCGTTCGGTGATCGAAACGATCCGCACAGTCGCGGCCGCTTACGGGCGCAACTGGTCCGGCGAGAGCCTCCTCGCCGGCGCGAGAGCCCGGCTCGAGGTCCGGGAAGCGAGCCTGAGGCGCGTCTCGGCGCTCCGCCGCGAAGGCCGGCTGACCGATCTGGACGTCGAGAAGGCGAGCCTCGAAGTCGCGCGCGCGAAGCAGAAGCTCTCCGATCAGCAGTCGGAACGAGCGCTCGACCAGCTCGAGTTGAAACGCCTTCTGGACTGGCCGGCCCACGAGACGCTGAGCCTCGCCGCCGATCCTCTCGCATCGCTCCCGAATCCCGAAGGGGACGTCGTCGTCCTCGCCCGGGCGGCTGATCCCGAGCTCCAAGCCCTGGCGCAGGAGGGGGAATCGCTGCGGGCGGCGGCTGGGCTCTACGAACGGTCGTGGAGACCAATCGTCGAGGCCGAGGCCCGGTACCTCCGCCTCGCCAGTTACAACAACTTCGATCAATACTTCGTGAAATTCAAGGAGAATGACTTCGCGGTCGGAGTCTCCGTGGTGATTCCGCTCTGGACGGGCGGCCGTCAGGCCGAGGCGCGCTCCGCGGCGCACGCTCGGATCGAACGGCTCGAGTCCGCTCAGCGTTCTCGCGAGATGGAAGTGGAGATGGCAGCGCGGAGGGCGGAGGCGGACGCCCTCCATGCGGACGCGCAGGCCGCCCTCGCCCGCCGCGCGGAGTCGATCGCCCGGGAGGATCTCCGCGTCATTCAGGCACTTGCCGACGAGGGACGGGCCGAGCCGGCCGAGATCGACCGGCGGCAAATCGCGGTCTCGGACGCCGGGGATGACCTCGCCCTGGCGGAGCAGGGTCTCCTCGCCGCCCGCGTGAAGCTCCTCGCTATGACCGGCCGGTTGCCGGGGGTTTCGCCGGACAGTTCCAGCGCGGCAGCGGCGGCGGTTGCCTCGGTCCGTTGAGGTCGGAAAGCACGCACCTACGCGAGTTATGTCAGTTTCGGCATATTTGCGCAGTGCGGGACTATTCCCGGCTCGATGAGCCGGTCGAGAAACAACGCCCGGGAGCACCGAGGCCAGCGGAAATTCCTCCGCCGACGGCTCCGGCGCCACAGCCGATTCCCGCGCCCCCCGGAAGCAACGAGGTCGTTCTCGCCGGTTCGCCGAAGGGCGCGAAACGCGGCGCAATAGGTTGCACGCGGTTTCAAAAAGAACTCAACACTCCGAGAGCCGGCCGCGTATAGTCCCCGCGGCGTGACGATCCACAAACTCCATTCATGGAAGATGGAAGAGCGGAATCTGCGCTTTGTGGTCCTATGGCTCGTCATCTTTGGGACCGTCTCGTCAGCTCTAGGGCAAACATTCAACGAGTACCCGGTCACGACGGCAGGGAGCGGGCCGAGCGGGATCGCCGCCGGTGCGGATGGCAAGGTCTGGTTCGCGGAAAAGACCGGCAATGCCATTGGTCGAATCGCGGTCGGCGGTATCGTGACTGAGTTCCCGCTTCCCTCTTCCGGGCCGCGTCCCGACCAAACCGCACCGGGACCGGATGGAGCCATCTGGTTCACCGAAAACGGCGGCAACAAAATCGGACGGATCACAACCGGCGCTCTGTTCTCCGAGTATCCGCCGGGAAAGATCACGGAATTTCCCATTCCCACAGCGAATGCGACGCCGACCGGGATCACGCACGGTCCCGATCACCTCCTCTGGTTCACCGAATCCAGTGGAAACAAGATCGGGCGGATGACGACAGCCGGTGTGGTCACGGAATTCCCGATCTCCACATCAGCTTCGAAACCCGATCGCATCACGGTCGGACCGGACGGGAACCTCTGGTTCACAGAGAACGGAGGCAACAAGATCGGCCGCATCTCGACGTCGGGCGCCATCACCGAGTTTCCCGTAACGACCGCCGGAAGCACGCCTGCCGGAATCGCCGCCGGTCCCGACGGGAATCTCTGGTTTACCGAACGGACCGGGAACAAGATCGGCCGGATCACGACGGCGGGCGCCGTGACCGAGTTTCCAATTCCCACTCCTAATTCGTCCCCCGGAGACATCGTCGCGGGACCGGACGGCAATCTCTGGTTTACCGAGAACGCGACATCCAAGCTCGGCCGCGTGACGACGGGCGGCGAGGTGACCGAGTACGCGGTCCCGACGAGCGCAAGCCAACCCCTCGGTGTCGCCGTGGGCGGGGACGGGCGGATCTGGTTCACGGAGCAGGCGGTCAATCAGATCGGACGGTTCACCATCCCGATCGTGACTCCAACGCCGACCGCGCCGCCGCCCCCGCGCGGCCACGTCACCCCGCTCACGGCTCCCACGCCCCGTCCGGATATCCACGGGCGGCAATAGCCGAGCGGATTTTCCGTAATACCGACAGTCTTCAATCCGTCTTACGCTTCGGGGTAGCATCGCGCGCTGTTGAGACAGCAGCCGCCCAATCCCGCGTTCGAGGCCGACGTCCGCGCGAGCTTCGCCCGGCAGAAAGTCATGGAAGCGATCGGGGCCGAGATCGCGCGAATGGGCGCGGGCGAGGTCTCGATCGAAATGGCATTTCGAGAGGACCTGACGCAACAGGACGGCTTCCTTCACGCCGGCGTCCTGGCGACGATCCTCGACAGCGCCTGCGGCTATGCCGCCATGACGCTCGTTCCGGCCGGTGCGCGCGTCCTCACGGTGGAATTCAAGGCGAACTTTCTCGCCCCTGCCCGCGGAGAGCGTTTCGAAGCGCGCGCGACGGTCAAGAAAGCGGGCCGCACGCTGACGACGAGCCAGGCGGACGCATACGCCATGGCCGACGGCCGGGAGACGCTCGTCGCTACGATGCTGGCGACGATCATGACGCTGCCTCGCTCATCCCGCTGAGCCGGCCCCCCGAGGGTCCGGCGACGAGGAAGGGCGTGGCCATGCTTATAATCCGAAAGGGTCCTGGGTCTCGAAATCTGTCTGATGAACTCGATTCTCGGGCGAACCGCCTTTTCGGTCAGTGATCACCCGTACACGTGGCAGGACGTCGTTCTCGCTGCGATCGTACGCGGTGACTGGATGGCGATTGAACAGCAGGCCCGACTCGGACTCGCGCTCGTTCAATGGGCGGACGAAAGCGATCGGTCGGCCACCGAACAGGACGTGGACACCGCGGGAGAAGAGTTTCGCTACGAGCGCGAGCTCGTCACGGCCGAAGAAATGGAGGCCTGGCTCGAACGCTGCGGTCTGACGATCGAGGAGTGGATGGACTACATCGAACGCGCGGTCCTGCGGAAACGGTTCGCCGACTGCCCGGACGAGGTCGACGAAGACGCCGTCGGGAGCGACGATGTCCGCGCTTGTGTCCTGGCAGAGGCGATCTGCGACGGCGAGCTCGCTCGGTTCGCAGACACGCTCGCCGCTCGAGCCGCGGTTTCGGCTCGCGCCGCTGAAGAGGACGCCGCCGGAAGCGCCGCGCAGAGCTCCGGGGATCTCGAGGCCGTCGTCAACAGAGCTCTCCGGACTCTCTCTGACTCGGGCCTGGATACTCCCGCCGGGCACTGCCGGGATCGGATGGCCGAGCTCGCGCGTCAGGAACAGGTCTTTCGCACGGTCTCGAGGGCTCGGCTGACCGACGATGCGATCCGGGCCCAGGTGGAGGCGCACCGCCTCGACTGGATCCGGCTCGAAGTCCGAGAGATTGCGTTTGCCGATGAGGCGGCGGCCAGGGAAGCCGCGCTCTGCCTTCGCGAAGATGGAGCAACGCTCGAATCGGTCGCGACCGACGCGCACGCGCCAGTGCGCGAGGGACGATATTATCTGGACGAAACCGATCCGGAGACCCGTCCCATGCTGTTGAGCGCCGGCCCCGATGAGCTCGTCGGACCCCTTTCCCTCTCCGACGGTTTTCACTTGCTTCTGATCCGGGAAAAGATCATGCCCTCCGATCAGGACGCGGACATCCGCCGACGAGCTGAGGAGTCGCTCGTCTCGAGCTTTTCGGAGCGGGAGGCGCAGTCCCGCGTCCGGTGGCACGAACATCTGTAATTCATGAACGAACGGGACCTGCTCAAGGGCATTCCCATTCTGCGGTTCGTGCCGGGACCGGCGCGTCAGCTCGTCGTCGACAGCTTCCTCCCGGTCACCTTCTCGTTCGGAGACACGATCGTTCGCGAGGGAGATCCCGCCGATGCGTTTTACGTGCTCGTCTCGGGGCGGGCGCGGATCGTCAAGCGCGGCGAGCAGGGCGAGGAGATCTCCCTCAACGTCCTGCGCGCCGGAGACAGCTTCGGCGAGATGGGACTCCTCGACCACTCGACGCGCACGGCCACGGTCCGCGCTTCCAGCGACGTCTCGGCGATGCGGTTGGACAAATCGGTTTTCGAGTCGCTGGTCAAGCAGAGTCCCGAGATCCGCCACTACCTCGAGCTGCAGATCAAGCACCGGCAGCTCGAGAACTTCTTCCGCCACTTCACGGCGTTCGCGCAGCTCCCGCCGGAGGCGCTGCAGACGCTGCTCGCCGAGCTGGCCTCGGTCCCCGTCCGCGAAGGAACGCTCGTCGTCCGCGAGGGGGATCCCCCGGGGCCGATGTATTTCGTCGAAGAGGGTCACCTTCGGGTCTTCACGGAGCAGGATGGGCGCCGCCACTATGTCGCCTACCTCCGCAAGGGCGATTTCTTCGGCGAAATGTCGGTGTTCCAGGGCACCCCCCGCACCGCGAGCGTCGAAGCGGTCTCGGCATGCAAACTCCTCGGCCTCCGCGTTGAAACGCTCAAGAAGCTGCTCGCCCAGTTTCCCGAGTTCCAGACCCAGATCCAGCAGCGCATCGCGCAGTACGAATTTCGGCAGAGCGCGCGCGTCCCGCTCGATTTCGGGCAGGAGATCCTGCCGGCCGAAACGACGATGGTCGAGAAGGTCGGAATCGATCAGGTCGAGCAGGGCGAAGAGGAAACCGAGGAGCGCGGCGAGGATGCCGAGGGACCGTTTGCCGAGGAGGGGCGATTCATCAAGAAGGGCAAGCGCATCCGGCGCTTCCCCGTCGTCCGGCAGATCGACGAGATGGACTGCGGCGCCGCGGCGCTGGCCATGATCTGCCGGCATTTCGGCCGCGCCGTCAGTCTCGCCCGCATTCGCCAGCTCGTCCACACCTCCTTGGACGGCACGAGCCTGCGCGGACTCTGTACCGCCGCAACCGAGCTCGGTCTCGCGGCGAGATCGGTCAAGGCGTCCCAGCGAAATCTGGATCAGATGCCGCTCCCGGCGATCGTTCACTGGGAGGGAAATCACTGGGTCATCCTCTACGACGTGACCGACACGCACTGCCGCGTCGCCGACCCCGCCATCGGGCTACGCCGGTTCCCGCGCGCGGAGTTCGAGAGACGGTGGAGCGGATACGCGGCCCTGTTCGACTACACCGAGGCCTTCGAGAAGGCCCCGGTGACGCCCTCGACGATGACCTGGCTGTGGCCGTTCTTCCGGCCGTTCTCGCGTGTCCTGGGACAGGCTCTGGGCCTCGCCATCGTCGCCGCCGCGCTCCAGATGGTCCTGCCTGTCTTCACGCAGATCATCGTCGACCGCGTCCTCGTCGAGAGAGACGTCTCGCTCTTGAACCTTCTCGTCATCTCGATGGGAACGGTCATCGTTCTGCTCGTTCTGGCGATGGGGATCCAGCGATACCTTCTCAGCTTCGTCGCCGTCCGCATCGACGCCTCGACCCTCGACTTCCTGACGCGCAAACTCCTGGCTCTCCCGATGAACTACTTCACGACGCGGCGCACGGGAGACATCCAGCGCCGCCTCGAGGGGATGCGTCAGGTGCGCGAGTTCCTGGTCCAGAGCGGCGTGTCGGGTCTGGCCGCCGCGACGCAGCTCGGCGCGGCCCTCGTCCTCATGCTCGTCTACAGCCGGACCCTCACGCTCGTCTTCCTGATCACCGCCCCCCTCTACGCGGTCTTGATGACGGTCTCGGCCAAATGGCTTCGGCCGATCTTCGACAGCCTCGAGGACTCCTTCGGGAAGTACCACTCCTACCAGATCGACGCGATCAAGGGGATCGAGACGGTCAAGGCGATGGGAGCCGAGGGCTCGTTCCGCGAGCTGATGCTCAATCAGTTCCTGAGCGTCGCCCGCAAGCTCTTCCGTTCCGACTACACCGTGATGTCCTACATGGGAGGAGTGCAGGCCGTCACGCTGCTGACGAGCGCCCTGTTCCTCTGGGCCGGAGCGCGGCAGGTCATGAACGGAGCCTTGACGATCGGCGGCCTCGTCGCGTTCAACTCACTGGTCGCGCTGGCCAACGCTCCACTTCTGACGCTCCTGCAGATCTGGGACAACTGGCAGCACTCGGCCGTGCTTCTCAATCGATTGAACGACGTCTTCGAGCAGGACCCCGAGCAGGGAGCCGACCACTCCCGCCTCCTTCCGGTCAAAAGCCTCGAGGGCCGAATCGCGCTGCGCAACCTCGGCTTCTCCTACGGCGGTTCGGAGGCGCCGATGATCCTGCAGGGGATCCACTTCGACGTGCAGCCCGGCAAATTCATCGCGATCGTCGGGCGCAGCGGCTCGGGCAAGACCACACTGGTCAAATGCCTCGCGGGCTTGCTCGAACCGACCGAAGGCTCGATCACGTACGACGGCGTCGACCTGAAGACGCTGAGCTACCGCGATCTGCGCCGCCAGATCGGCTTCGTTCTCCAGGAGAACTTCCTCTTTGCCGATACGATCGCACGCAACATCGCCTTCGGAGAGGACGAGCCGGACATGGACCGCGTCCTCTGGGCGTCTCGTGTCGCCAACGCTCACGAGTTCATTGACCGGCTGCCTCTGGGGTACGAAACCAAAGTCGGCGAAAGCGGACTCGCAATCTCGGGCGGCCAGAAACAGCGCATCGCGATCGCGCGCGCCGTCTACGCGCAGCCGCCCGTTCTGGTCTTCGACGAGGCGACGAGCTCGCTCGACACCGAGTCGGAGCGGGCGGTTCAGGAAAACATGGACAAGCTCCTGGAGGGGAGAACCTGCTTCGTCATCGCGCACCGGCTGAGCACGATCCGGAACGCCGACACGATCCTGGTGCTCGAGAAGGGGCGTCTCGTCGAGCAGGGCAACCACGACGACCTCATGAAGCGGGAAGGTCTCTACTATTACCTTTCGAGCCAGCAGCTCGCCGTCTCGGATTGACATGAACGGCAACACGCCCACAACGACGTTCGACATCGATCCGCCCTACCTCGGAGCGGACCCTCCCCCATGGGCTGCGCGCGGGCTCGCCAATCTTCTTCTGCTCTTTTTCGTCATCGCGGCGATCGCCGCGATCGTGGTACACGTTCCGGAGACGGTGACGGCCAGTTTCGTTCTGGCTCCGGTCCGCGGGACCGATCCGGTCCGAGCTTTCAGGGATGGGATCGTGACCGACGTGCGGACGGGCGATGCACAGACCCTTCGCGCGGGAGAGGTCATGTTCATCATCGCTTCGCCGCCGATCGGCGACCGCGCGGCG
>DATDNV010000380.1:0-7220 GCA_036518075.1 Thermoanaerobaculia bacterium | reverse complement strand
CGGCGTCCTGTGAACCTGCCGCCCTTCGCGCGGAGTCAGCGGCTGACGATCGTCGCGGGGATTCTCTGCTTCGTCCTCGTCCTCGTCGTGCTGCAGCTCTGGCTGCTGACGGCGACCATGGAGTCGTTTCTCTCCGGCAGCGATGCGATCGTCGTGCCTGCGGCGGTCGCGAGCCTCGGGTGCCTCGCGTTGAACTTCGGACTGTTGCACTTTTTCCTTCGTAAGCTCGACCGCTGAGGACGCGCCCATGACGATGAGCGCCACCGCGCCGGAGAGCCGGCCCTCCGCCCTGGCGACGCTCTTCCCGGGCTATTTCGCGCTCGTGATGGCGACCGGGATCGTCTCGATCGCGGCGCATTTCGAAGAGCTGGAGCCGGTATCGCGGACGCTCTTCTGGACGAACGTCGTCTTCTTCGTCGTGCTGTGGTCGCTGACGGCTGCGCGATTCACGCTCTACCGCGCCAGCTTTCTGGCTGACCTGACGAGCCATGCGAAGAGCATCCTCTTTCTCACGATGGTGGCCGGGACCTGCGTTCTCGGGAGCCAGTTCGCGATCCTCACGCCCTGGATGGGCGTCGCGCGCTTCCTCTGGCTCGCTGGCATCGGGCTCTGGATCATCCTGACGTCGGTTTTCTTCACTGTGGCGACTCTCAAGGAGCCCAAGCCCACGCTCGCCGAAGGCATCAACGGCGCGTGGCTTCTCGTCGTCGTCTCGACGGAATCGATTGCTGTTCTCGGCTGCCTCGTGGCTCCTTCGCTTCGAGCGACCGCTCCGGTCCTGTTCGTCTCGCTCTGGGCCTATTTCGTTGGAGCGATGCTCTACATCCTGTTCATCGCGCTGATCCTGTATCGCTGGATGTTCTTTTCCCTGACCCCGGACACGCTTACGCCGAGCTACTGGATCAACATGGGGGCCCTGGCGATTACGACCCTCGCCGGTTCGCGCCTCATTCTCGCGGCTCCGCGTTGGTCCTTTCTTTCGGAGATCGCGCCGTTCCTGAAGGGGTTCACGCTCTTCTTCTGGGCTGCCGGCGCCTGGTGGATCCCGCTTCTGGTGATCGCAGGCGTCTGGCGGCACGCCGTGCAGCGAGTTCCGCTGAGCTATCACCCTCAGTATTGGTCGCTCGTGTTTCCCCTCGGCATGTTCACCGCGGCGACCTTTCAGCTTGCTCGCGCGACGGGGATCGAGTTCCTCGAGGTGATCCCGCGCGTCTTCGTGTGGATCGCCCTCTTTGCCTGGGCCGTGACCTTCGTAGGAATGGCCCGAGCCGTCTTCCGGTCTCAAGCCGCCGCGACCGGCGCGAAATAGCCCGCCTGTGTCGGGTGGGTTGTATCCTCTGCGCGCGATGTCTCTCGCGCCGGGCAGGCTTGCAGCGCAGGCGGCTGGTGAGCGGCGGCGAACCCGCCGCTTGTCGCGCTCTTCCGGGCGCTCGGCGTCGCGACCGGCGCTGCGAAATTTTCTGAACGAGAGCTTGGAAAGTCTGTCGCGCTGCGAACGGCCATGACGCTCCTAGCAGGCAGCAAGCTCGGTCCTTACGAGATTCTCGCGCCCCTGGGCGCGGGAGGGATGGGCGAGGTGTATCGCGCGCGGGATCCACGCCTCGGACGCGATGTCGCGATCAAGGTCCTGCCGGCGTCGTTTTCTTCCGATCCCGAGCGACTGCACCGGTTCGAGCAGGAGGCGCGTTCCGCTTCCGCCTTGAACCACCCCGGCATCGTCACGATCTACGAGATCGGTCAGGCAAATTCTTTTTCCTACATCGCGATGGAACTCGTGCAGGGCCGGACGCTTCGCGAAGTCATCGCCGAGGGGGCGATCCCCACCAAGCGACTCCTTTCCCTCGCAGCGCAATTTGCGGACGCTCTCGCCCGAGCGCACGAGGCCAGGATCGTCCATCGCGACTTGAAGCCGGAAAACCTGATGGTGACCCGTGATGGCTTCGTCAAAATCCTCGATTTCGGTCTCGCGAAGCTCGCGCTCCCCGAATCGGGTGAGTTTTCGAACCTGCCGACGCTGGCGAAGCCGGAGACGGTTCCCGGTGTCGTTCTGGGAACGGTCGGCTACATGTCTCCCGAACAGGCGAGCGGAAAGTCAGTGGACTTTCAATCCGACCAGTTCTCTTTGGGCTCGATCCTCTACGAGATGGCGACTGGAAGGCGCGCTTTTTCGCGAGGTACGACCGCCGAATCGCTTGCGGCAATCATTCGCGAGGAGCCGGAGCCGGTCGAGTCCCTGGCGCCGGCGTCCCCGGTCGCGCTCCGCTGGGTGATCGAGCGCTGCCTCGCGAAAGATCCCGAGGAGAGGTACGCCTCGACTCGCGACCTGGCGCGGGACCTCGCCCACTTGCGCGATCACCTGTCGGAGGTTTCCGGCCAGACGGCCCCGTCGCTCGTGGGGCCCCGGAAGAGATGGACGGTGCCCGTCCTGATGATTACGACGCTCGCGGCGATTGCAGTCGCGGTCTGGAGCGCCTTGAGCCACAAGCCTCAACCGTCCGGTCGCGCGGTGAAGTTTGCTGTCCCGATCCCTGCGGGGACGACCTACGCACCCGGAGAGGTTTCCCGGGGCTTCTCCGTCTCCCCGGATGGGACTCGACTCGTGATCGAAGCCTTTTCGAAGGGACGACGTCACCTCTATGTTCGGCGGCTCGATGCGGAGGAGGCCGTCGAACTGGAAGGCTCCGTCGACGCGACGGCGCCCTTCTGGTCGCAAGACAGTCGTTTCATCGCGTTCTATGCCGACGGCAAGCTGAAAAAGGTTCCGGCGGAAGGCGGACGACCGGAGGAGCTGTGCGACGCTCTCTTGCCGTTCATCGGAACCTGGAGCTCGAGCGGGACGATCCTCTTCACACGCCTGGATCCGCCGGGTATCTTTCGCGTCTCCGATCGGGGAGGGAAGGCGACCCGCATCGTCTCGCCGCTGGTGTCCTCCACGGCGCCCCCGATCTGGCCGTACTTCCTTCCCGACGGCCGGCGATTCCTTTACCTGGGCGAACGGGAAGGTCGAGTTTACCGGGGCGAACGGGAAGTTCGAGGCGACGAGGGCGGAGGACTGCGACTGGCCGCGCTCGACTCGAGCGAAGAACGCTTCATCGCGCCCATGCAATCTCGCTTCGAGTACGCCGCTCCGGGTTTCATATTGTACGTCCGCGAGAGTGCGCTCTTCGCGCAGTCGTTCGACGTGCGTGAAATGAAGCTTCTGGACGAGCCGCGCCTGCTGGTTCCGAATGTCCACTATTTCTACGGCCCGCGGCACGCCGCCTTCTCCGCGTCGCAAACCGGAGTTCTTGCTTACCAAATCGCCAAACGCCCCTCGCGACTCGCCTGGTTCGGGCGCGATGGAAAGGAGGCGGGACAGCTCAGCGAGCCGTCGGTGGTTGGGGGGCTTCGGATCTCGCCCGACGGAAGTAGAGCGGCAGTCGACGTCGAGAACCCGACGACGGGAACTTCCGACATCTGGGTCTTCGAGCTCGCGGGAGGAGTCTCGACGAGGCTCCATTCGGATCCGGTGGACGAGATCATGCCGGTTTGGTCGGCCGACGGTTCCAGGGTGCTCTATCGCTCCGACCGCCGCGGCCCACCGGACATCTACGAGATTGGCGTCGGCGGTCCTGGGAGCGAAAAGCCGGTGTTGGAGCTCCCGGGTGTGCAGCAACCAGAAGACATCTCTCGCGACGGAAAGCTCCTCGCGTACCTCGAAGGAGTCACGACGACGAACATCTGGATGTTTCCGCTTGACGGGCAACGCAAGCCTTGGGTTTGGGCTCCCACGCGTTTTAGTCAGTCGAGTGCGCGGTTCTCGCCGGATGGGCGCTGGCTCGCATACGAATCCGACGAGACGGGTGATCCCGAGGTTTATGTCGCCTTGACCGACGGCGCGGGAGAGAAGCGGCGCATTTCGCCCGCGGGAGGCCGGCTCCCGCGGTGGCGCCGCGATGGCAAGGAGCTCTTCTACATCGCTACGGGCAATTCCGTCATGGCCGTTGCCGTGAGTTCCGGATCAGGCTGGCAGTCCGCGACGCCCAGCATGCTTTTCCGCAAAGACAACGAGATCGAAAACTGGGACGTGGCTCCGGACGGTTCGCGCTTCCTGATTCGGGCCCCTCTCGAGAAGGTCCGTGAGTCGCCGCTCCGCGTGATCGTCAACTGGCCGGCCTTACTGAAGAGCGAAAGCAGGAATGACTGAGAGTCCCGAGTTGACGTGAGCCTTTCGCCAGGAACGCGCCTTGGGCCGTACGAGATTCTTGCGCCGCTCGGCGCGGGCGGGATGGGGGAGGTCTACAAGGCTCGCGATACTCGGCTCGAGCGAAATGTGGCGATTAAAGTCCTGCCGGCCCATCTGACTTCTTCGGCTGAGATTCGACAGCGGTTCGAGCGCGAGGCGAAGACGATTTCGCAGCTCTCGCATCCGCACATCTGCGCGCTTTACGACGTCGGCAACCACGAGGGGGTCGAGTACCTCGTCATGGAGTATCTCGAGGGAGAGACTCTTTCGGATCGGCTCGCGAAAGGCGCGCTATCGCTACAACAGACGCTGCGTTACGGAACGGAAATCTCCGATGCGCTCGACAAAGCCCATCGACATGGAATCGTCCATCGCGATCTGAAGCCTGGCAACGTGATGATCACGACCTCGGGAGTCAAACTACTCGATTTCGGTCTAGCGAAGGCGATGGCGCCGCCGACAGGTTCGCAGCTGACGTCTCTTCCCACACAGGCTTCTCCAGTGACGCAGGCAGGGACGGTCCTGGGGACATTCCAGTACATGGCCCCAGAGCAGCTGGAAGGCAAAGAGGCTGATGCCAGAACTGACATATTTGCCCTCGGCGTGGTTTTATATGAGATGGCAACCGGTCGGAAGGCGTTTTCCGGAACGAGCCAAGCGAGCTTGATCTCTGCGATCATGACGAGCGAGCCGGCCCCGATTTCAGCGGTTCAGCCTCTGACGCCGTCCGCACTGGACCGTGCCGTGAAGCGCTGCCTCGCCAAAGACCCCGAAGAGCGCTGGCAGTCGGCGCACGACGTCGGCCTCGAGCTTCGCTGGATCCAGCATTCCGCCGACGAGCCTTCGACCGCGCTCCCCGGAAGAAGAAGCATCGTTCGGGTCCTGCCCTGGGGGATCGCGGCTTTGAGCGTCCTCGCGGTAATCGCGCTGTTCGCGGGCCGCCGTCACTCTCCGAAACAACTCGTGCGCGTTTCGCTTACACCCCCTCCCAACTCGTCCTTCTACTTCCTGGAAGCCAATAACGGCCGGGTTGCCATATCTCCCGACGGACGCAGGCTCGCGTTTTCCGCGCTCGACGCCGAGGGCACCGTGCGGCTGTGGGTTCGTCCTCTCGACGCAGAGGCAGCCTTTCCGATTGCCGGGACCGAAGCAGCATTCTTTCCCTTCTGGTCTCCCGACGGCCGCGCGCTCGGCTTTTTCGCGCAAGGAAAGCTCAAGACCGTCGAGGCCTCCGCGGCAGCCGCGAGTCCTCGCTCCATCGCCAACGTGCTCGAGGCGCGGGGTGGAAGCTGGGCAGACGACGGGACAATCCTCTACTCACCGTGGGGCGCGGGCGGCCTTTATCGAGTCTCGGCCCGAGGAGGCGAGCCGGTTCCTGCGACGCAGCTCCAGGGAGAGGAGCGAGATCACCGCTGGCCCTGGTTCCTTCCCGGCGGCCGCCGATTCCTCTACGAGGTCCGATACGACCAAGCCGAACGCAACGCGATCTACGTGGGATCGCTCGATTCGAAGGAGAAACGATTCGTTTTGCAGGCGGACTCGGACGTTGTGTTCGCGCCGCCCCGGTTTCTTTTCTATCGAAATGCCGATCGGCTGATGGTCTCCGCCTTCGACCCGGCTTCGCTTCGAGTGAGCGGAGAAGCAATCGAGGTCGCGAGAGGGATCCAAAGTTTTCCCCCGACGAGTGGAACGATCTTTTCTGCTACAGAGGACCTTCTGGCGTTCTCGCCTCAGAGCGAGGCCAGGCTCTCGCGCCTCGTGTGGCTGGACCGTTCCGGAATAGAGGTCGGAACTGTCAGCACGCCCGCGAACTACCAAGGCCCACGTCTCTCCCGGGACGGACGCCGTCTGGCCGTGAGCATCATCGAGAACTTCGCGAGGCCTCCGGATGTGTGGCTGTACGAGACGAACCTCGGCACCGGAACGCGTCTGACACACGCTTCCAGGGTTTCACTGATGCCCGTTTTCTCGCCTGATGGCTCGAGGGTCGTCTTTGCGAGCAACCGCAAGGGCGCGTGGAATCTCTACGAAACGGATGTCTCCAACCCGGCCGGCGAAAGAACCCTCCTCGAGTCCTCGCTTCCGAAGTGGCCTTGCGATTTCAAGCCGGACGGACAGTTCCTGCTTTACCGAGAGTTCAGCTCCGAGACGCGGGGCGACCTGAAATACCTTCCGACGAGCGGGGAAGGCAAGCCGCAAAACTTCGTCGCGACGGCCTATGACGAGGGATGCGGCGCCTTCTCGCCGGACGGTCGGTGGGTGGCCTATACGTCGGACGAGTCCGGGCAAAGCGAAGTCCATGTGACATCGTTTCCGGATGCATCGCGGCATTACAGGGTCTCTTCCGGCGGTGGGACGCAGCCCCGCTGGAGTCCCGACGGCCGCGAGCTCTTCTACCTGTCAGGAACCAAGATGATGAGCGTGCCGGTGGAGAGACCAGCGGACGATCTCACTTTCGGTTCGAGCCTTGTTCTGTTCGAGCGGGCACTCCAAACCTTCGGCGGCACGGCCTTCAATTTCTCCACCCGATATGATGTCTCTAGAGACGGCCGTATTCTCGCTCTCGTTCGCGCGAACGAGCAGCCGCCCCCTCCGCTCACCCTGGTGTTCAACTGGATGGAAATGCTCAAGAAGCGATGATGGAATTCGTCGCCGAGTGCACGCGCATCACCCCTCGATGACAGGTTTCCCGCAATGACATTGACGTCGGGTTCCCGGCTCGGCCCCTACGAGATTCTCGCGCCTCTGGGCGCGGGCGGAATGGGGGAAGTCTACAAGGCTCGGGATACCAGGCTCGGCCGAAATGTCGCGATCAAAGTGCTTCCGGAAAGCATCGCGGACGATCGAGAAGCACTCGCTCGCTTCGAGCGGGAGGCGAAGGCGGTGGCTGCTTTGTCTCACCCGAACATCCTCGCTCTGCACGATTTCGCACGCGAAGGAAACGTCGCCTATGCCGTGATGGAGCTTCTCGAGGGCGAGACGCTTCGCGAAGCAC
>DATDNV010000379.1:0-2740 GCA_036518075.1 Thermoanaerobaculia bacterium | reverse complement strand
ATTCGGGGCGAGCGGGAAGAAGGCCGCGCGGGCTCGATCGACTGGGCCGGGATCGCGCTGCTCGTCGTTGGGATTGGATCGCTGCAGGTCGTTCTGGAGCGCGGTGAGCGGGACGACTGGTTTTCGGCGACCTACATCGTCGTCCTCTCGATCGTCGCCGCGGCCGGAGTGGCCGCATTCATCTGGCGGGAGCTCACCGCGGAGCATCCGGTGGTCGAGCTGCGCGTCCTGAAAGACCGGTCTCTGGCCGTAGGCACGCTCTTCACGTTCATTCTCGGCTTCGGCCTCTATTCGTCGATCTTCATCTTTCCGGTCTTTGCTCAGAACCTTCTCGGCTTCACCGCCATGCAGACGGGACTGATTCTTCTTCCCGGCGGAATTGCGACGGCGATCATGATGCCCATCGTGGGCAAGCTTCTGCAGAGGCGAGTTCCCGCGCAGCTGATGAACGCGCTCGGATTCATCTCCTTCTTCGTTTTCACCTATCTGTTGTCTCGGTCGACGCTCGCCTCGGGCCGCGCGAACTTTTTCTGGCCGTTGATCTTCCGCGGCGTCGGACTGGGTCTGCTGTTCGTACCCTTGACCACGCTCGCGCTCTCGAATCTTCGGGGCAAAGACATCGCGCAGGGCGCAGGCTTGACCAACATGATGCGGCAGCTGGGCGGATCCTTCGGCGTCGCGCTGATCGCGACCTACGTCGAGAAGCGGTCCTGGTCTCACCGGCAAAGCCTCCTGCAGCACGTTTCGATCTATGACCCGACGGTGCGGGAGCGCATCGACGCGATCGTCCGAGGGCTCCTCGCGAAAGGATCGACCCTCGTGGAAGCGCAGCGCCAGGCCTACGGCGCTCTGGAAGGCATGGTCGTGAAGCAGACGTTTCTGCTGACTTACATGGACGCTTTCCGGATCGTCGGCGTCTTCTTTCTCTGCTGCATTCCGCTGCTGCTGCTCTTCAAGCGCACTCGGGGCGCTCCGCCACCGGTATCAGTTCACTAAGCCCGAGGTCTCTTACGCCGCGGGAGCCTGAGCGCAGCGAGGAACCAGGCGAGTGGTCGAGCCGTGTGTGGCGAGCCACTCGCCGGTGCGCGAAGCCGCAAGTTCCGAGCAAGTGAAGGCGACGTTACGAGAGCTCCAGCATCCGTAACAGCGGTTTCTCCGCCGCCTTGCGCAACTCCTCGGACATCACGATCTCGGGTTTCTCGTCGCGCAGACAAAGGTAGAGCTTCTCGAGAGTGTTCAGCTTCATGAAGGGACACTCGTTGCAGCGACACCCGTTGTCGGGCGGCACGGCGATGTACTCGCGGTCGGGCGCGAGCTTCTTCATCTGATGGATGATGCCTTCCTCGGTCGCGATCAAGAACGTCTTGCCGGGCGCCGTCGTGACGTAGTTCAGGATCGAGCGAGTCGAGCCGACGTGATCGGCGTACTTCAGGATCGCTTCCGGGCACTCCGGGTGCGCCGCCAGCTTCGCGTCCGGGTACTTCGCCTTCAATTTGATGATTTCCCGTTCAGAAAACTGTTCGTGCACGATGCAGGTGCCGGGCCACAGAATCATGGGCCGGCCCGTCTTCTGAGCGAGAAAGTGACCGAGGTGCCGGTCGGGCGCAAAGAGGATTTCTCGATCGGCGGGGACCGATCGCACGATCTTCTCCGCATTGGATGACGTCACGATGATGTCGGAGAGCGCTTTGACCGCCGCGGAGCAATTGATGTAGGTCAGGGAGACGGCAGTGGGGTGTTGCGAGCGCCACGCCTGGAACGCTTCGGGAGGACAGGAGTTTTCCAGCGAGCAGCCAGCTTCGTAGTCCGGAAGAACGACTTTCCGGCTGGGATTCAAGATCTTTGCGGTCTCGGCCATGAACCGGACCCCCGCAAACGCGATGATCTTCGCGTCCGACTGCTGCGCCTTGCGAGAAAGGTCGAGGGAGTCCCCGACGAAGTCCGCGAGCTCCTGGATCTCCTCTTCTTGATAGTAGTGGGCCAGTAGGACTGCTTTTTTTTGTCGCTTCAGGCTTCGGATCTCCTCCTCGAGATCGAGCGACGGATCGATCGAGGCGAGGTCCGGCGGGGCGGGCCGAGAGGGGGGACCCGGCAAACTGGCGGAAATCAAGGAGAACGGCGCGCTCATCGGACTCTCCACGATAACAACAAAGGCGAACCTCCGCTGCTTTCCGAGCGAGAAACCGGGTGGCACGCGTTCTGCTTTGTGTATGAACGATGAATCCTTCGGAAAGCCGCTCCCGTCCGTCGCGGACGGCGATCGTCGTTCTTGTGCTCACCCTGGCGCTTCTCGCGCTGGAGGTCTGGGGGATTCGTTCTTCGCTCGCGGCCCTTTTCTAGCTGTCATTTCTCGGGAAGTTATTCACACGGAGATCGGCCCGGCGTCGGTCCGCTTCCCTGGAGGCACGCTCCGGCCGGGCCTTGTCAAACACCTGCGGGCCGTCGCTGGTCGCTCGGTCGCAGAATTCTCCAGACTCAAGACTGAGCCCGGTGCGCTCCCTCGCTCAGCGCCTCCTGCGGGAAGCGGCCCTCGCCGGGCCACTCTCGTTCCCGAAAGCCCCGGAGCGAGGGCGGGTGACGCCGGACGAAGGCCTCGCGTGCGCGCGGAGGCGCTCTCCCTCAGCGACCGGGCATCCTCAGGCCGCAGCGGCGCACGCGAGGTGGCCGGCGGCAGGACCCGCCCGGCTTCCTCACCAATAGAAAAAACCTTTTCAGAATGACATCTGCCCCGCTTTCAGCG
>DATDNV010000378.1:0-4166 GCA_036518075.1 Thermoanaerobaculia bacterium | reverse complement strand
CACCGGTCATTCGACAGCTTCTCTCCTCGCCGGCCTCGTCTACGCGTTTTCGCCGTGGCGTCTCTCTCAGATCCCGCATCTCCAGTTCCAGTGGGGCGCCTTCCTGCCGCTCGCGTTGCTCTTCCTGATCGACTACCTCGAAGGCGGCCGGCGGCGCGACCAGGTCCTCTTCGGCCTGTTCCTCGCATGGAACGCGGCATCCAACATCCACTACGGAATCTTCTCGGTCTTTCTCGTCGGCACCGTTGTCCTGTACGAAGGCCTCGCGCGGCCGGCCGGTGAGACCGGAAAGCGGACTCGAGGCGTGTTGGCGGCATCCGCTGCGGCAGGCCTTCTCGTTCTTCCTCTCTTCGCGCCCTATGCTGCGGCCTCGCGTCTCTACGAGATGGAGCGCTCGGACGGCGAGATCGCGTTCTTCTCCGGCCGGCCCGCCGACTTTCTGAGCGCCGGCTGGCAGAACAAGCTGTACGGCGCCGCAACGCAGCAATGGGAACGGCCGGAGGGAGATTTCTTTCCCGGGTTCGTACCTCTGATTCTGGCGGTCGTGGCTCTGACCCGCGCTCGCCGCGAATCTCCCGGCGAAAAGCCCGCGGTCTCGGCCGGCAGGCGGCTTCTCGCGCGCGGCCTCGATGTCGTCCTCGCCAGCGGAGTGTTTCTCTGGCTCGCGACGGCTGTCCTTTCGATTCGTTCGATCGGACCGTTGCGCCTGGGGGATCCCGGTCGGGTCGTCGTTGGGTTGACTGCACTTCTCGGCGTGCGCCTGATCCTCGCGTTTCCCTCCCGCTCGTCCTTTGCCCACTTGCCGGACCTTCTTCGGCGGATGCGCATCGAGCCGAAGGCCGCGCTCTTTCTCGCCCTGGGAGTCGTCGGAGTTCTGATCGCTTTCGGCTGGCACACTCCCTACTATCGCTTCCTGGTCGAATCGGCCGGCGCCGTTTTCCGCGCGGTTCGGGTGCCATCGAGGGGAATCGTGCTTTTCGACCTCGCGCTCGCGGTCCTCGCTGGCTGGGGTCTCGCCCTGCTGCCGCGGCCGAACCTCGCCGCCGCGATCGCGCTGATCTTGACCGCATTCGAATATCGGGCATTCCCGGTCCGGGTCTCGCCCGTCGAGGCGCATCCGCCCGCCGTCGACCGCTGGCTCGCCTCCATCCCGGTGGCCGGTTCAGTGATCGAGTGGCCGCTCGGGACGAACGACGAAGTCGAGTACCAGTTTCGCTCGACCGTTCACTGGAAGAAGCTCGTCAACGGCTATTCCGGTTTTTTCCCCTTGCCGTATCGGGAGCTCGCAGCGATGTTCGACAAGCGAACTCTCGCGGAAAAGAAGGGGATCTCGCCGGACGTCTGGTCGGCCATGGAGAGACGCAACTGCCGGCTCCTGGTGTTGCATCCTCACATGATCCAGGACGAGCCGGTCCGCCACGCCTACCTGGCCGCGCTCAGAGACGGTATGGAGCAGGGAAGGCTGCGGGCGGTCGGACGCTTCGTCCACGGGGCCGGCGATGACCTGGTGTTCGAGCTTCAGGGGCAGGGGAGCTCCGTCGCCGGCGCGGGGGCTCCTGCGTCTCCCTTTCCGGCGTCGAAGGAAGATCTTCAGATCCTGACCCAGGCCCTCAATCCTCCGTTCGGTTACATCGATTCGCCCATCGAAGAGGAAGTCGTCAAGCCCGGGGCAGGCGGCTACGGCTGGGCGCTGGACGATTCCGGAGTCGAGAGTGTCCTCGTCTCCTTCGACGAAGGTCCGGACGTTCCGACTCGATATGGGCAGCCTCACCCCGGGCCGGCGCGCGTGTATCCCGACTATCCCGACTCACGCCACGCGGGTTTCCAATTCTCGATTCCAAAGCTCTCACCGGGTTGGCACGTTCTCGCGGTGACGATCGTCGCGAAGGACCGAGGCCAGGAACGCATGCTCCGCCGGTTTCAGATCCACTAGTGTTATATCAGATCTGATATAACACTACGGGTCGAGTCGCCAGAGGGCGACGCCGCGTCTTTCGCCGAGGCTCGTCCAGCGGCCCGGGATCCGTTTGCGCACCTCCTCCGCGTCGACCGGAAAGACGAGGGCGAACCATCGACGGCCGTCTCCGCCCGTTTCCTGCCGCAGCTTCGCGAAGGTCGCCGGGTCGAGCCAATCCCAGCGCACGTAGTTGAGATCGGTGTAGTACTCGAGCGCGCCGCTCGCTTGCATCGCGACGACGACCGCTCCCGGAGGGACCGTCTCCGCTGCCCATCGGCAGGTCTCCGGATAGACACTCTGGTCGGCGACGATTTCGAGGATGTGTTCGCGCCGGACGCCGCGCCACTCGAAGACGAGGATGCCAGCGCAGACCAGGGCGGCGAGCACAGTCCATGACGCGCGCCGTTCTCCGAGCCATCGATGACCGACGAGAGCGGCACCCAGAATCAGGGCGGGAACGCCGGGCAGTAGGAACCGGAGAAAGACGATCGAGCCGTAGTGGCGGTAAAAACTGAAAAGCAGAAAATAGGAGCCGAACCAAGCCCAGAGCAGAGCGCGGTCTCGCGGCGCGAGGCGCCGATCCGCCGGCAGGGCGAGCCATGCAAGCGGAACGAGAGGCGTCAGAGTCGATAGAAGCTCGGTTGTGTAGTACAGGATCCGCGGCGGGAACTGGGAGAGCGCGAGCTCCTTGAGAAGCTCGGTCTTTCCGTAACCGGTGCTCCAGGCAGCGCCGTAACAACGACGGTTGTAGGCCGCGAAGAACCCGGCGAACGGCAGCCCTCCCGCCGCGAAGAGCGCGAGCGCGTGGACCGTCGTCGGCAGCGCGAAGGCGAGCGCGAGCAGAAGCACCGCATCGGTCGGCCGCACCAGCACCGAGATAGCAAAAGAGGCTCCGGCGACGAGAGCCCACGCGGGACGATGGCGCGCCCGGCGGGCGCAGAAGACGGCGGCGACCGTCCAGAAGGTCGCCACGACATCGCTCATTGGCTGCAGAGCTTGAAAGACGAGGACCGGCCAGGACGCGAAGACCGCCGCGGCGCCGAGCGCCCAACCGGGTGGAAGTCTCAGATCGCGCCCGAGGAGATAAATCAAAAGCACGGTCAGGACGGCGGCGATGGGACTGACGAGGTAGGGACCGGTCTCCCAGCCGCCAACGGACGCAGCGGCGAGCAGGTGCGCGGGGAAGCCGGGGGGATACAAGGGCGCCATGGTTCCGGGCCTTGGCCCGTTCACGAATCCGAGCGGGATGAAGTTCTGGGCCCATTCATCTGGGAGCCCCAGGCGATCGAGAGATCTAGGTCGGCTGACGAGCGCTCCTGACTTCAGCCGCCGCACCACGTTGGCGTAGCCCGAGCTATCCGAGCCTCCGACGGCGAACGCGGCGTGTCGGACGAGGAAGACCCCGTAAATCAGGAGGAGGACGCCACCGAACAGAAAGGTCGATCGAGACCGCGTTCGCCCGACAGCCGCAGACTCGGGAAAGCTCCTCGCAGACATGCCGCGAGACCTTATAATCGCGCCCTTTTATGGAAACCACTCCGATTTCGCACATTGGCCAGAAGGCGGGCGGCCAGGCTTCGGTCCTGGGCTGGCTCTACGGCAAGCGTTCCTCGGGCAAGATCCAGTTCCTGATCGTTCGCGACGGAACCGGGTACCTCCAGGTCGTCGTCCCGAAGGCCGAGGTCCCGGGCTCGGTCTGGGAGGCCGCCGAACGGGCCGCACAGGAGGCTTCTCTCGCGGTCACCGGCACGGTCCGCGAGGACAAGCGCGCTCCGGGCGGCTACGAGATGACGGCCACCTCGGTCGAGATCCTGGGGCCGTCGGAGAACTACCCGATCACGCCCAAGGAGCATGGGGTCGACTTCCTGATGTCGCAGCGGCATCTCTGGATGCGCTCCTCCAAGCAGCATGCGGTTCTGCGCGTCCGCTCCGAGCTCGAGCAGGCGATTCACGACTTCTTCTACAAACGGGAATACGTGCGCATCGACTCGCCCATCCTGACCCCGGCCGCCTGCGAAGGAACATCGACGCTCTTCGAAACGCAGTACACGGAGGACGAAAAGGCCTATCTCTCCCAGTCCGGTCAGCTGTATCTGGAGCCCGCGGCGGCGGCGTTCGGCAAGGTCTACTGCTTCGGCCCGACGTTTCGAGCCGAGAAATCGAAGACCCGCCGCCATCTGCGCGAGTTCTGGATGGTCGAGCCCGAGGT
>DATDNV010000377.1:0-5165 GCA_036518075.1 Thermoanaerobaculia bacterium | reverse complement strand
GCCGCCGCCCCCCGCGGCGCCGACGAAAGACACGTTCACGATCCTCTTCGACGGGAAGCCGATCGAGGTCCCCAAGCACATGAATCTCATCGACGCGGCCAAGCTCGCGCAGATCGAGATTCCTCACTTCTGCTACCACCCCCGCCTCTCCGTCGTCGGACAGTGCCGCATGTGCCTCGTGGAGATCGAGGGAATCCCCAAGATCCAGGCCGCTTGCACGACGCCCCTGCGCGAGGGTCTTTCGGTCAAGACGACGACCGACCTGGTGCGCAAGTCGCGCGCGGCCAACATGGAGTTCTTGCTCATCAACCATCCGCTCGACTGCCCCATCTGCGACCAGGCCGGCGAGTGCACGCTCCAGGACAACTCCTTCGGCTACGGGCAGCAGCTCTCGCAGTACGACGAGTCGAAGCGCCAGTACCCGGGCTTCGGACGCACGATGATCGGACCTCACGTGATCGCGGACATGACCCGCTGCATTCAGTGCACGCGGTGCATCCGCTTCTGCCAGGAGATCGCGGGAACGGCCGAGCTGACGTTTCTCGACCGCGGCGGCCGCACGCTCGTCTGGACTCACGACGGCAAGCCGCTCGCCAACGACTGGTCGGGCTGCGCGGCGGACGTCTGCCCGGTCGGCGCGCTGACGACCCGGGAATTCCGATTCCGCAAACGAGTCTGGTATCTCGATAAGACACCCTCGATCTGCCCGGGCTGCAACATCGGATGCAACCTCTCGATCGAGAGCCGCGAGAACGTCGTTTACCGGTTTCTCCCGCGCGTCAATCCGGAGGTCAACGACTACTGGCTCTGCGACTATGGGCGCTTTCTCTCGGAGAGCCTGAACCTCCAGGAGATCGAAAAGGCCACGCGGCGCGAAGGGGCGGACGTCCGTGAGATCACGGTCCCCGAAGGGATCGAGCACATTCGCAAAGAGATTCGACGAACCGTCGAGGAGAACGGGCCATCGCGGCTCTTCTTTCTCGGGTCTGCGCACCTTTCCAACGAGGAAAACTTCCTCCTTCGAACGCTCGCGGACCATCTCGCCTGCCCCAACCGCGACGTGAAGGCCGACACCTCGCGGACCCGGAGGATGAAGTCTCAGAAGCAGTGGATCGAAGGATCGGACGCCGCCGCCAACCTCCGGGGCGCCCGGGACATGGGAGTGGCCCCTGGGACGGGCGGCTACGGCCTGGAGGACGTGCTCTCGGGCAAGGCGAAACCGGATGCCGTCTTCGTCGCGGACGCGGCCTTCTCCGCGATCGCCGACGACCCGGAGAAGGTCGCGATTCTCCGGCGCGCGCGGTTCGTCGCGGTTTGCGCGCGGACGGCCAACGCGCTGACACGAGTCGCGGACATCGTCCTCCCCGCCGGATCGCTCGCCGAGAAAGAAGGAACGTTCACCAATGTGCAGGGACGCGTTCAGAAGTTCGAGCGAGCGTTCCTACCCAGGCCTCCCGCGAGGCCGCACTGGGAGCTGCTTCTCCTGTTGTCGATCGCGTTCGGCCGCGGCGACCGGTCCTGGACGCCGTCGTCGCTCCTGCAGCAGATCGCGGCGGAGGTTCCCGCTTACGGCCGCATGAGCGAGAAAGAGCTCGAAGGCGGAGTCCTGCTGAAGAAGGGCGACTATCTCTGGAAGGGCAAGATGTGACAGCCCTCGATTGGGCGATCGTCGCGGCCCGGGTGGCCATTCCGGCGCTGGTCCTGCCGGGATTCGTGATTCCGCTGGTCTGGATCGAGCGCCGGATGGCGGCCTTCATCCAGGACCGGCCCGGCCCGAATCGCGTCGGCCCGTTCGGCTTGATGCAGAGCCCCGCCGACATCCTCAAGCTCTTCACCAAGGAGGACGTCGTCCCGGCGAGCACGGACAAGCTCCTCTTCCTCCTGGCGCCGGCGACCGCCGTCTTCGCCGCACTCTCGACGTTCGCGGTCATCCCCTACGGCGCGACCCTCGAGATCGGCGGCCGGCAGATCCCCCTGCTCGGCTCCGACGCGTCCATCGGGGTCCTGTACGTCTTCGCGATCACCTCTCTTTCCGTCTACGCGGTCGTTCTCGCCGGCTGGTCTTCGAACAACAAGTTCTCGCTCATGGGTGGGATTCGCTCGAGCGCGCAGATCATTTCCTACGAGCTCGCGATGACGACCGCCGCGGCGGGCGTGATCCTCGCCGCCAGTTCCTTCCGCCTCAACGACATCATCGCGATGCAGCAGGGCACCTGGCTCGGCTTCATTCCTCGATGGAACGGCATTTCGCAGCCTCTGGGCTTTCTCATCTTCTTCATCTCGGCCTTCGCGGAGACCAACCGTCTCCCCTTCGACATGCCGGAGGCCGAGGCGGAGCTCGTCGCCGGATACCACACCGAGTACTCCGCGATGCGCTTCGGTTCCTACTTTCTCGCGGAGTACATCAACGTCATCGTGGCCTGCGCCCTTACGACGACCCTCTACTTCGGCGGCTGGTCGCTTCCCGGCTTTCATCCTCACGGAGTCGTCGGCGTCCTTCTCTCCGTCGTGATCTTCGCGGTCAAGACTTCGTTCTTCGTCGGGGTTTTCATCTGGGTCCGCTGGACGCTCCCTCGCTTTCGATACGACCAGCTCATGGCCCTGGGCTGGAAGGTGCTCCTGGAGCTCGCGTTCCTCAATCTGTTCTGGGTCGCCGCGCTCGTGATCTGGAAGGTGCTGTGAACCTGCCCGGAATCGTGCTGGCTGTCGTGGAAGGAAGAGGCATGAGCCGTCGGCATCTGCCCTGCCGGCAGGCGGCGGGCAGGCCATCGACAGCCACCGCGAGCCCGCCGCTGCGGTCACTCGGGCACACCCGGGCAGGCGGCCCGGCGCCGGGTCGATCTCCGCGGGCAGTTTTCCGAAAGTGGCACTCGCAATGAGCCGCGTGATCTTCGATCTCGCTGCGCTCGCGGCGGTCTTCTTCGCGATCGTGATGGTGGCCAACCGCAATCCCGTCCGCGGCGTGCTGTCGCTCGTCGTCGCCTTCTCCGCTCTCGCGGTCTGCTACGTCCTTCTTCTCGCCCCCTTCGTTGCCGTCATCCAGGTGATCGTGTACGCCGGCGCGATCCTGGTTCTGTTTCTCTTCGTCCTGATGCTCCTGAACCTCGGTCCGGAGGCCCGCCCGGGATCCAGCCGGCCGGTCCAGGCGATCCTCGGAAGCTTCGCGATCATCGCGTTCGGCGTGCTGTTGCTCGAAACCCTGCGGCGCAGCGGCGCCCGGGTGCCGGCTCCGAGCGGGATCGCCCCGGCGAGCATCGGCGATCCGGCGTCGCTCGCGCGCCTGCTTTTCTCCGATTACCTGCTTCACTTCGAGGCGATCTCCGTCCTCCTGCTCGCGGCGCTGGTCGGAGCGTTCCGGCTCGCCAACCGGGAAACGGATCGATGATCGGATCGATCCCGCTCAACGACGTGCTCGTGGCCTCGGCCGCGCTCTTCTGCGTCGGCCTGGCCGGGGCGCTTCTGCGCCGAAACGCCATCCAGATCTTCCTCTCGATCGAGGTGATGATGAACGCGGCCAACCTCGCGCTGCTCGGCTACGCGGCCGTCCTCGGAAGCACGGAGGGACAGATCCTCGTCTTCTTCGTGATCGCGATCGCGGCTGCCGAGGCCTCGGTCGGGCTCGCGATTTTCGTCGTTCTCTTCCGGAACAAAGAGACGATCGACGTCAACCGAATCAACCTCCTGAAGTGGTGAAGGCGCAAGCTCGATGACGCTGCCGCTCTGGGTCATTCCCGCGCTGCCTCTGCTGGGATTCCTCGTCTGCGGCCTCGCGGGCAAGAAGATGGGCCAGAGCTTCGTCTCGGCGGTGGGCGCGGGATCAGTGCTGCTGGCGACCGTGGCCGCGTTCACGCGCCTCATCCCGTTCGCGGCGGGGAGCCGGGAGCCGGTGGTCGAGAAGCTCGCGAGCTGGATCGCGGCGGGGCATTTCTCGGTCGACCTGTCCTTCCGACTCGACCCGCTGTCCGTCCTGATGACGTCGTTCGTGACCTTCGTGGGCTTCCTCATCCACGTCTATTCGATCGGCTACATGCGTCACGACGAGACCGACGCGGGATACGCCCGGTACTTCGCCTACCTGAACCTCTTCATGTTCTCGATGCTCACGCTCGTCCTCGCCCAGAACTTCCTGCTGTTGTTCGTGGGCTGGGAGGGAGTGGGGCTCTGCTCCTACCTCCTCGTCGGCTACTACTACGACCGCGAGTACGCGGCCGCGGCCGGCAAGAAAGCGTTCGTCGTCAATCGCATCGGCGACTTCGGTTTTCTTCTCGGAATGTTCGGGATCTTCTCTCTCTTCGGATCTCTCGATTTCGACGAAGTGTTCGGACTCGCCGCGGCGCATCCGGACCGGTATGCACCGCTTCTGACGATCGTCTGTCTCTGCCTCTTCGTCGGCGCGATGGGCAAGAGCGCGCAGGTACCGCTCTATGTCTGGCTGCCGGACGCCATGGCCGGGCCCACGCCCGTGTCGGCGCTGATCCACGCCGCCACCATGGTGACCGCCGGCGTGTACATGGTCGCCCGCTGCAACGTCCTTTTCCGCCTCGCGCCCGATGCGATGGGAGTCGTGGCGGTCATTGGGGGCGTGACCGCCATCTTCGCGGCGCTGATCGGTCTCGCGCAGAACGACATCAAGAAGGTCCTCGCCTATTCGACCGTCTCGCAGCTCGGCTACATGTTCCTCGCGTGCGGCGTCGGCGCGTTCGTCGCCGGAATGTTCCACGTCATGACCCACGCGTTCTTCAAGGCGTGCCTCTTCCTCGGCTCCGGCTCGGTCATCCACGCGATGGGCGGCGAGCAGGACATGCGGAAGATGGGCGGATTGAAGTCGAAGCTCCCGACGACCTACTGGACGTTCCTGATCGCGACGCTGGCGATCGCGGGAATCCCTCCGCTCGCGGGCTTCTTCTCCAAGGACGCGATCCTCGCCGGTGTCTTCGAGGATTCGCGTTATGTCCTTTTTGGTATAGGGCTTCTCACCGCAGGCCTGACCGCCTTCTACATGTTCCGGCTCGTGTCGCTGACGTTCGAGGGACGGTTCCGGGGGACCTCGGAGCAGGAGCATCACCTCCACGAGTCTCCACCTTCGATGACCGTTCCGCTGGTGGTGCTCGCGTTCTTTTCGATCATCGCCGGGCTCATCGGCTTGCCAAAGGTCTTTGGCGAAA
>DATDNV010000376.1:0-4777 GCA_036518075.1 Thermoanaerobaculia bacterium | reverse complement strand
CATGATCTCCCGCGCGTAGTTCTCGTTGGGGTTGAACTTGGTGCTCGTGGCCATGTCGAGCCAGTCGCCCATGCCCGGGTTCAGGGTCAACTCATAGAGAAGGTCGCGGAAGTTGCCGAACGAGTTGCGGTCGAGGATCTGCAGGTACGGAGTCATCCAGCTCGGCTGCGTGATCTGCGTCCCGGACACGACGAGAAGCTCGTGCAGGGCGAAAGAGACCCGCTGGCGGAGTTGATCGCGGCCGTACAGGGCGTTGGTAAAGAACCGGTTCTGCAGCGGATACATCGTGTAGTTGTCTCGCTGACAGTTGGTGAGGCAGGTCAGCGGCACGCTCGATGGCCAGAGAGCCAGGTTGGGGTAGCTCGACGCCGGCAGGTTGAATTGCTCGTTCAGCCAGGCGGCGATACCGATCGCCTGGACGTGCGCGATGTCGGCAGTCGTGGGACCCCAGGTGGCCTGCTCGAGAAGCCTCGTCGCGTCGGCCTGCGGGTTCCCGCTCGAAGGAGGATTGACGAAGACGGTCAGATCGTCGGAGTTCGAGATTTGCGAATCGCTCACGGTGAGCAGAAGGTCATAGATTCCCGGCTCGCTGAAGCTCGCCGTCGTCGACAGGCTCGCCGCGTTCCCGAAGCTGACCGTTCCGGGCCCGCTCACGACGCTCCATGCGTAGGTCAGCGCTCCGGGCGGATTGGGTTTCCCGTCATCGGCTGCGCCTCCCGAAAGATTCGCGGAGGCGGGAAGCGTGATGGTCTGGTCCGGACCCGCCGTGACCGACGGCGGCTGATTGTTTGCCGGATCATCGAAGTACCCGTTGATGTCGACGATCAGGTTCACGGTCCCCGAAGACTGAGCGCACTGAACGGAAAAACCTCCAGCCGTCCCGAGAGCGACGACCGCGTTGTTAGCGCGCGTTTGTCCGGTCGAATAGTTGATGACCGAAGCCACCGGAACGCTCGTGCCGGCTGCGAACAGCTTGAGAAGCCCGGGGGCGGTCGGTCCCGTCACCGTGACGTTCAGCGAGATGGCCGCCGCGGTCGGGGAGATCCCACATTCACCGGCGACCGACGGCGAAGGCGCAAGGGGGAACGTCCGCACGTCTCCTGCAGCCATCGAGGGAGCGCCAAAGGTGCCGGCCGGTCCGCGGGTGTCGATGAGCCTGCAGGGAGACACGACATAGAAGGCCGCGCCTTGACCCAAAGCGCGGCTTTGCGGCGCGAGAAGAAGACCCACCACGAGCAGAGCGCGCGGGAAAAACGCCGCCGGAACGCTTCGGCCTAGTCCCGAAGCGTTCCGAGCGGCAGCCGCCCGGGGTGAGGTCGTGATGGCACGATGCCGGCCGGCTTGATCCAAGTCCTCCCCCTCCCGACGGGAGGATGGCTCAGCGCCCGGTGTGCTCGCATCGGGAAAGGGTTCCAGGACCTCCCTCGGGCGAAGTTCTAGAACTAAAGATCAGGCCGACGCCCGGCGGAATCCGCCCGGATCTATAATTGGCTTCCACTCAAACTCCCACATGATTCGCATTGCGATTGCCGACGATCATCCTCTCTTTCGAGAAGGGCTTCGCAAGGCTCTCTCCGTGGGATCGGATCTTCAGCTGGTCGGCGAAGCAGCGGACGGCAGGCAGGCGCTGGCGCTTTGCGCCCAGGAGCAGCCGGACGTCCTGGTGCTCGATCTGACCATGCCTCATTGCGACGGCTTCGCGGTCCTGGAGCGGATGGCGGACGTGTCGCCGGCGACTCGGACGCTCGTGCTGACGGTCCACCTCGAGAGAGAATTCGAAGAGAAATCCCTGTCGTTCGGTGCCCGCGGTTTTCTTCAGAAGGATTCTTCGGTCGCGACGATCCTGGCGGCCGTTCGCGCGGTGGCCGCCGGAGGCGTCTGGGCAAACCGTCAAACGACCGCCCGGATCTTGCGATCCGGAAGGGCCGCACCGAATACCGGCAACCCGCTCGATCGCCTGACCGCGCGGGAGCGCGAGATCCTGGACTATCTCTGCCTGGGCCTCCGAAATCGGGAGATCGCTCAGCGGACCGGCGTCTCCGAAAAGACGGTGGCGACTCACGTGGCGAGCCTGATCGTGAAGCTCGGTGTCGGAAGCCGGGTCGAGGCGGCGCTCCTTGCACGCCGCTACGCGCCTCCCGGCTCGAGCCCCGATGAGAAGGGAACGGACGCGTCATGATGAGACTCTTCCGCGGGCGGAGAAGTTACGATCTCTGGCTTCTCGAGACGACCGCCCGAATGCTCGAGGCCGCCACTCGCACCAGCGACGTGCGAAAGATCCTGACTCTCTGGTGCGAGGAGATCGCCGCGGCTTCCCGGACCGGGTCCGTCGCCATCTTCCTGAGTGAAGGAGATCGCTGGCTTCGTCTACTCCCGGAGAAGCAGACCGAGGAAGTTCCCGTCGTCGCTCCCGACGACCTCGCGCGCGCCCGGACCCAGCGCCGGGCTTGGACGGTGGCTCCCCTTCGGTCGCAGGACCCTCGTTGCGCGATCGCGCCGTTCTCGATTCGCGAGGGCTGGAGCGGTGTCTTGCTCCTCTGGAGCCGCGTCGGCCGGGCCTCGGGTCGGCAATTGCGCGACGCCGAGAGCCTGGCGAAAGCGATCGGCCGGTCGCTGTACTTGCTGCGCCGGTCGGAGACGAGCCGCGAAGAGACGGTCGCCGAGGAAAAAGCGAAGTGGGCTTCGCAACTGCATGACGGGTTCCTCCAGTCGCTGCTCTCCGCCAAGCTGCACGCCGAAGTGTGCCAGGCGCTCGAGGACGAGCACGAGGAGGCCTGCGCGGCGCTCGACTCCGGGTCTCCGCGGCGGAGCCGCGACGAACTGGCACGCACGCGAGCGCTCCTCGAGGAAAGCGTCCGCGAGGTCCGCAGTTTTCTCCTGGAGCAGCGTTCGCCGCCGGGAACTCCCGAGGAGTTTCTTCCCTGGCTGCGGGATTACGCCGAAGACTTCACGCGGGAGAACGCCATTCACGTGGAGATTCGCGTCGAAGGCTCCGGAGAGCTCTCGAAGACCCAGGCGTCCGAGTCGATCCGGCTGGTCCGCGAGGCGCTGACCAACGTGCGGAGGCACGCGAACGCGTCGTCGGTCCGGGTGGTCGTCGCGTTCGCGGAGCACGGGACCACGATCTCGGTCTCCGACGACGGCATCGGATTCGACGTCAAAGCCGTCCTCGAGCGGATCCTCGACTCTTCGCACAACGGGCTGATCGGGCTGCGCTACCGCACCGAATCGATCGGAGGCGTTCTTCGAGTGCGGAGCGAGCCGGGGAAGGGAACGACTCTTCAGTTCCGGCTCCCCCGGCCCCAGAAGAGAACGGCCGAAGAAGTCAGCCGAGGAGAGAAGAAGGAATCGTCCCCGCTCGCCCGATTCGCCAATCGAGACACGGACTCCGACCTGTTCGTTCCCGACTCGATCCGAGCGAGCCTCGCCGACGCCATCGCCGCGTTGCTCGACGAAGAGCCCCCCGCCGAGCCTGCTCCGGACGGCCGGACATGAAGCCCCGCCGCCGGGCGGCCATTCCCCTGATCGTCGCCAGCGACAATCGGCTCTTCCGGGAGTGCCTTGCCGAACGGATTGCGAGGGACCGGCGCTTCCGAGTCGTCGGTAGCGCATCCGCAGAGGAACTCCCGACTCAGATCCGACGAACGCGGGCAGAGCTTCTCCTCTTCGACCGGGACGATCTGGGCGCCGCTTCCGAGAGCCTCCTCGTGCGACTACGGTCTCAGCATCCGGCGCTCCGCATTCTCGTTCTCGCGGCGGACACGCGCGATGCCTCCGCAGCGAGGATCCTGCGCTATGGAGCCTCGGGAGTCGTCTCGAAGAAGGAGACGGTGGCGGGTCTCTTCCGCGCGCTGGCCGCGGTCGGGGCCGGCGAGACCTGGGCGCCCTCCAGAGCCGTCGCGCAAGCTCTGTCCCACATTCTCTTCGAGCGCAAACGCGGAGCCTCCGCCGCCTTGACGGCTCGCGAGCGGCAGATTCTCGCGTTGCTCGGCGAGGGCTACCGGAACAAAGAGCTCGCGGCGTTGCTCGCGATCAAGGAACAGACGGTCAAGATTCATCTGCACAGCGTCTTCCGAAAGCTGCGAGTCCGAAGCCGGGTCGAAGCAGCCCTCAAGGCAGCCCGAGGCTGATCCGAGAGTCCGGCGGGGACTACTGCCGGAAGGTCACGACGATGACTCCCTGACCCTGGTGGGTCGCGACGTCGCTCATTTCCGCCCTCGTCTCGATCCGCGAAGCGTCGATCCCGTGGCGCTCGATGAGGTACTGCTTCAGATGCTCCGCGCGGTCACGGGCGAGCTTTTCCTGCCGCGTTCCGCGCGGCGAGTCCGGATAACCCACGATCTCCACGGTGGCGCGCGGGTTCTCTCGCAAACGAAGCGCTATGTCGTCGAGTTTCGCTTTGGCGATGTTCGTGACGCGCGACTTGCCTTGATCGAAATTGACGACATCCGTCGTGGGAGACGGAGGCGCGGGGACCGGCGGCGGCGTCGCGACCGGAGGCGGAGCCGGTGCCTCTCGTTGGGGCGGGGGCGGCGGCGGAACGGGCGCGGCGGGGGCCGGAGGAGGCGGAGCTGGAGCGATCGGGGCGGGCGGAACGATGACGGGAGCCGGTTTTCCGCCGAAGTGGAAAAGCACACCGATCGAAGGCTGGACATCCCAGTGACCCGGTCGATCTACGGCGAACGTTCCGAAATCGGTCGTTTCCGGCAACGTCGCGCTGAAGTTGTACTGGCCTTTCAGTTCCAGACGCATCCCGAGCAGCTTGCTGAACCGGTAT
>DATDNV010000375.1:0-8241 GCA_036518075.1 Thermoanaerobaculia bacterium | reverse complement strand
TTGGGACGACGGCCGATGGACGGATACCTCTTCGAAGGCAAGCGCTACGATGCGGGAGACAAGCTCGGGTTTCTCGAGGCCACGGTGGAGTTCGCACTGAAGCGCAAGGATCTCGGCGGGCCGTTCAAGAAGTACCTCAGGGGGCTGAAGCTGGATTAACAGCCACCCCAGTTGTCAGAGCACCTCAACCCTCGTCGTCGTCCCGAGCCCCTCACCCCTCGTTGTCGTCCCGACCCCCTCACCCCTCTTTGTCATCCCGAGCCCCTCACCCCTCTTGTCATCCCGAACGTAGCGAGGGATCTGCTCCCGCAGCTTCGAGCCACTCGTCCAGTTCGGGGCAGGCTGCGCGAGGGGACAGGCCGCTGCGGTCGCTCCGCGACCAGCGGCCGAAAATTTTCTAGACCAAAGCCAAGCCGCGCCTTTGAAAACTTCCGGCTTAGAAACGTTAATTGGCCCGCGTAACGGGCCGGCACAGATGTCTCCTCGTCGCGCAGCCTGCCCCGATCAACCCCCAAAGGCTTCGGAGGAACTAAGCAGATTCCTCGTCGCTACGCTCCTCGGAATGACAGAGGGGCTCCTCGGAATGACATGAGAATGGAGGGGCTCCTCGGAATGACACCGGGGCGGCACTTCGCACCCACGCCGGCTGATAGCTGAAAGCTGTTAGCTGACAGCTACTCCTTCGCCGTCTTCTCTTTCTTCTTCTCGGTGGGCTTCTCGGCGGCCTTCTCTGAAGTCTTCTCGGCCGACTTTTCCGAGCTCTCGGCCTTCTCCGCGTGGGACGAGCCCTTCTCTTCCTTTTTCGCCCGGGCATAGTCGGTCACGTACCACCCGCTTCCCTTGAACTGAATCGCCGGGGCCGAGGCGAGCTTCTTGAGCTTGCCTCCGCAATGCGGGCAGATCTGGAGCGGCTTTTCGCCGATGCGCTGGATCGCCTCCGTGCGCCGTTCGCACTTCTGACATTCGTATTCGTAGATGGGCATTGGGGAATACTAGAGCAGGAGCAGGGTGCAAGAATGAAGACATGGGGACCAGGCTCCCGACTGAATGTCCCCTTGCATTGTCCCCGCTTTCTTTTACTACTCCTCGCTCCTCGCTCCTCGCTCCTCGCTACTTGCTCCTCAGCTCCCCAGGGTCCCCCCCTCCGTCTTGTACTGGATTTTCTTCGCGCCGGGTGAGGTGGCGCGGGCGCGCCGCAAGAGACCCAGACAGAACAGCGCGTAGAGGATGCGCGCGTTCTCCGACACGTTTCCGGGCCCGCGGGCGCAGAGCTTCTGCAACGGCGTTCGGCCGTCGATCTCGCGGTAGTACTTCTGCTCGGGTTCTGTAAACAGACCGATCGACGGGCTTTGGGTGCGCTCGAAGAGCGTCTGCGAGGAGCCGAGACGCGCAGCGATGCGCCGGACGTCCGACATACGCCGGATCCCCTCGAGGATGGCCTCCGGTATGGCCAAATCGATGCGAACCAGCTCGCGCCCTTCCCGCGGCCCGATGTCGAAAGTCACATCGCCCAGATCCCAGTCGAAGGAAGACCATAGGATCTCCCGGACCTGCACCAGTACGGCCTGGTTGAGGGATTCGGGAGTCAGAACCCCCATCTGAAGAAGGACCTGCCCGAGACGCAGTCCGTCGCGCGTCCGCCGCGCTTCCGCCTCACGAGCCGCATCGGGCTTCAAGATCCCGTCCTTCAGCAGGTGCATTCCCAGGCTCATCTCGCGTTCGTTGGAACTGGCAAAAGCGATGACTCCGTCGTCGAGCTGGATCTTGCGGATGCGGCTTTCGAGCGCGAGTGTCAGGACTCCGGGCACTCGGTATCGGTTGATCGTAGCGAGCACCTCGGCCAGCGGCGTGACCGTGAGATCCCCGCGGTACTCGAAGCGCTTTCCCATTTCTTGCGTCCACTCATGGTAACTCCAGCCGCCTTCGATGACCACTCGCGACCGCGCGGAACGCTTCTCGCGTCTAGAATGCCGGCGTGATTTCCGTCGAGAGGGCGCTCGAGATCATCGCTTCCGCGACCGCCGCCGGCGCGACCGAGCCGATTCCGGTTTCGGACGTCTCCAACCGGGTGCTCGCGCGGCAGGTCGAGGCCGACGTCGACTGGCCGCCCTTCGACACCTCCGCGATGGACGGTTTCGCAGTGCGCCTTGCCGACGTCACGACTCCCGGCGTATCCCTGCCCGAGCGCGCGGCGGCCGTGACGGCGGGCGATCCTCCGCCCGCTCCTCTCGCGAAAGCGGAGGCGGTCCGCGTGATGACCGGAGCCGTGCTTCCCGAGGGAGCGGAGGCCGTGATCCCCGTCGAAGAGTCGCGGCGCCAGGCGGGCTCGGTCTCTTTCCGCGTCGTTCCCCTCGCCGGCGCGCACATCCGCCGGCGCGGCGAAAGCATCGCTTCGGGCTCGACTCTTCTACGCGCCGGGCGGCGCCTGTCTCCCGCCGACGTGGCTCTGGCCGCCTTTGCCGGCGTGGATCCATGCATCGTGTACCGAAGGCCCTCGATCGCGATCGCGGCCACCGGAAACGAGCTCGTGCCCTCCTCCGCGCGCCCCGGCCCAGGACAGCTTCGAGATTCCAATGGACCGATGCTCCTCGCTCTCTGCCGGGCGCGCGGCTGGCCCGCGCGCCTGATCCCGCGCGTCCCGGACGAACCCGCTGCCGTCGAAGCGCTCTTCGACAGCGGCGCGGACCGCCCCCAGGTCCTGCTGACGTCGGGTGGGGTCTCTGCCGGAGAGCTCGACCTTCTGCCGGAGATCGCGCGCCAGCGCGGCTTCGACCTGCTGTTTCACGGGGTCGCGATCGGACCCGGCAAACCGATCGCGTTCGGGCGAAGGTCCGGATCCTTCTGGTTCGGGCTCCCCGGAAATCCCGTGTCGAGCGCGGTCGGCTTTCATGTCTTCGTGCGGACGGCGCTCGACCGGCTGGAGGGAGCGCAGAACCCGGGCGCCCCGCGCTTTTTCGCGAGGCTGGCTCGCGCGCTCCGAGCCTCGGAATCGAGGGAGCTCTATCGCGACGGGATCGCGCAGCCGCGACGGGGAGAGATGTTCGTCGAGCCGTTGACGAGCCGAGGCAGCCACGATCTCGCCACACACGCGCAGGCCGACGCGTTGATCCGGTTGCCGGTCGGGTCGGGCGTTATCGAGGAAGGCGCGGTCGTGGAGTGCCTGGACATTAGGACTTAGGACGTGGGACGTAGGACATAAGGGATCGGACTTCGGATTTTCTCCCTACCACCGACGTCCTACCACCTATGTCCTCGCTGTGCGGATAATCGCTTCTGATGTCTTCGTCGATCGAAGCGGTTCACCGGCGGGCGCGGACGCAGGACCAGGTGCCGATCGCGTACACGTGGTGGCGCGCGGGTCACTCGGAGCTCCTCGTTCTCGCTCCCGGGTTTTGGCGCGTCCGCCTCGCCCGCGAGAACCTGTACCTCGCTCAGTCTTTCGTGCGCCACGGCTATGACGTCGTCACATTCGATTTCCGCGGGCACGGAGACAGCGGCGGCGCGTATACCTTCGGCGCGAGCGAACCTCTGGACCTCCAAGCCGTCCTGGAGCCGCTGATCGGACAAGGCAAGCCATACTCTCGCTTCGCGGTTCTCGGTCTTTCGATGGGAGGTTCGATCGCGGCGGACGCGCTCGCGCGGTTCCCGGAGTGGCCGTGCCGGGCACTCGCCATGATCTCGTCCCCCGCAGACGTTTCGGCCCTGCATCCACGGCCCTGGCGGACGGGCGCCATTCGGCAGGTCCGGCTGAGAAACGTCCTGAAGATGCCGCGCCTGTCGACGGACACGATCCGCGCGAGGAAGCCCCGCGCCGTCGAAGCGGTCGCCCGGCTGACGATGCCCAAGCTGATCGTGAGCGCCGAGGGGGACTGGCTCGTCGACCCCTCTCATGCGCGCGTCCTCGCCGATGCCGCTGCGCCGCCTGTCGACTACGTGCATCTGGACGTTCCGGGATCGCTCCATGCGGACGCGCTCGTCAAGTATCTGCCGCTCCGCATGCTGCGGCTGCTTCACCGGTGGTTTGCGAAGAACGCGCCGCCGTAAACGTCGCGAGGGCGTCGCTCGGGATCCGGCGATCGGCGCCGGTCGCGCAGCGACCGCCTGCGCCGAAAGCCACCGGCGCTGCAAACTTTTCTAAACGGGGACGAAGCCCGGAGGCTCCTCGCGCTGCGATCACGATTCGCATTGGCCTTTTCTTTGTACATTTCGTAACCAGAAGCGGGCACTTTTCGACGCGGACTCTAAGCAATTCCTAATGGTGCCGGGAGTTCGCATGGATCCTGCAAATAGAATTTGTGCATGGAGCGAAGAGTCGTGGTCAGCGGAATCGGTTGCCTCGCTCCTAACGGGAGCAGCCGCGAGGCGTACGCCCGTGCGCTGGCGCAAGGACAGAGCGGCGTCGGGCGGATCTCGCTCTTCGATCCGGAAGGACTGCCCACGACCATCGCAGGCGAAGTGAAGGACTTCGATCCGAGCGCCTATGTAGGCACCAAGGACAAGCGTCATGTCTCGCGAGCAGTCCCGCTCGCTCTGGCAGCGACGGCCGAAGCGTTGTCTGACTCCGGAATCGATCCCCCGGCCCTCACTCTGGAAGAACGGCGCGGCCTCGGTGTCGTTCTGGGATCGGGCGGCGGTCCCATCGAGTTCTCGGAGCGGATGTATCACCTCTACTACACCAACCAGGTCAAGAAGGCTTCCGTCTATGCAATCGCCTCGGGAACGATCGGATCGCTCTCCTCCGAGATATCGATGCAGTTCGGGCTTCGGGGTCCGTCCTACGTCGTGTCGACCGGATGCACGTCCTCGACCGACGCGCTCGGACTGGCATTCCGATCGATCAAGTTCGGCACGGCGAACGTTCTGCTGGCCGGAGGCGTCGACGCGACCGTGGTCCGCGGGATCATGGAGGGCTTCGCGATGATGCGAATCGTCTCGACCGCCTGGGAGAAAGAGCCGCCGCGCGCGTCGCGGCCCTTCTCCGCAGACCGCGACGGCTTCGTTCTCGGAGAGGGCGCATGGATGTTCGTGCTCGAAGAGCGGGAGCGCGCGCGAGCCCGCGGCGCGCACATCTACGGCGAGATCCGCGGCTACGGCGCCACCTGTGACGCCCATCATCGAGTGCGACTCGACGAGACCGGTGAGGAACCGGCGCGCGCGATGTCCCTGGCGTTGGAGGAAGCGGGGCTTCCCGTCGAAGCGATCGGGTATCTCGCCTATCACGGCACGTCGACCGAGCTCAACGACCGCGTCGAGACCCGCGCCGCGCGTCTGGCGTTCGGCCGCACCGCCGAACGGCTGCCTGGCTCGTCGGTCAAATCGATGATCGGACATCCTCAGGGCGCCTGTGGGGCCGCCGGCCTGGCGGCGACGCTGCTCGGAATGCGAGACGGCTTTCTCCCTCCCACGATCAACCTCGAGAATCCGGATCCCGCATGCGACCTCGACTACATCGCCAACGAAGCGCGCTCGGTCTCGATCGAGCACGCTCTCTGCAACACGATCGGGTTCGGATCCAAGAACAGCGCGCTGGTGGTCTCGAATGGCTAATTCAAAACTCCACATTCAAGATTTGGCGGTCATCAACATTCAAGTGACCGCTGTTCTCCGACGGCTGAACGCTGGCCATCGGCCAGCGTTGCCTATGGCCGAGGGTCTGACTTCGGTGGACGGCTGGCCTACTGCCGGGGGTGAGCCCTTGGTGGTCGGCTCGAATTTCGAATCTTGAATCTTCTCGTTCCTCCCCGCCGTCCCTCCCACGAGCTGCTCGACGATCCTTCGCTTCCTGCCGACGACATGGATCGGTCGTTGAGAGATCTCGAGTACGTCAACCGAAGATGGGGAGCGTCGCGCGCGCTCGCCCGCTACCTCGTTCCGCGAATGCGACAAACCGGGAGAACTTCTTTCACGCTGCTCGACGCCGGCGCGGGCTCGGGAGTGACTTCGAGCGCGCTGGCGGAGCGGATTGCCCGATCGGGTCTCGAGGTTCGCGTCGTCGCCGTCGATCTGCAATGGCGTCACCTCGCGACCGGCCGCCATCGCACCTTCAACCGCACTCGCGGCCTCGCCGCAGACGCCTTCCGTCTCCCTCTGCGGGCGGACGCCGCCGATTGGGTCGTCTCGACGCTCTTCTTTCATCATTTCTCACCCGATGAAAACGTCCGGCTCCTGAAGGAGTTCGCGCGCGTGGCGCGGCAGGGCTTCGTCTTGCTCGACCTTCGCCGTCATCTGTTCCCGCTTCTCTTCGTCACGATCGCCGGCCGCGTTGCGTTCCAGAGCCACGCCTCGGTTCACGACGGGCCCGCCTCGGTGCGTCAGGCCTACACGCGAGCGGAGGCCGAGGCGATCAGCCAGGAGGCGGTGCCGGGATCCCGGGTCAAACGAGTCTTCCCTTATCGGCTCCTGATCAGCGGGGTGAACGGCTCCTCCGACCCGGCGGCCGCGACTGCCGCCTCCGAGCCATGAGTCCGCTCTTTGACGCGGTCGTCGTCGGCGCGGGTCCCGCGGGCTCTGCCGCCGCGACGATTCTGGCGCGCCGAAGAAGAAAAGTCCTGCTCCTCGAGAAGGACCGCTTTCCGAGGCACAAAGTCTGCGGCGAGTTTCTGTCCTCGAGCGCCTGGGCCGCGCTGGACCGTCTGGGAGTCCGGGAGGCGATCGCGGCGTGCCGTCCGGAATCGATCGGCCGCGGCTTGCTTCATCTGCCCGGAGGAGCGCGGATTCCGTTTGCTCTCTCTTCGCCCGCCATCGGAATCTCTCGCTTCGCTCTGGACGATCTTCTCGCGCGTCACGCCCGAGATGCGGGCGCCGAAACGCGCTTCGAAACGCGAGTCCTCTCGGTCGAGCGCCGCGAGAGAGAGTTCGCGGTGCGTCTGGCGAATTCCCCGCACGAGGAGATCCGGACGGGATTCGTCGTGGGAGCCTGGGGACGGTGGGATGCCATGGATCGCGCACTGGCTCGCGGCTTTCTCTCCAGCCGGCAGCGCTTCGTCGGCTGGAGCAGGGACTACTGCGGCGACACCTCGCGCCTGGAGCGTCTCGTGCAGCTCTTCGTCTTTCCCGGCGGCTACTGCGGTCTTTCTCGCGTCGAGGAAGAAACGGCCAATCTCGCGGGTGTCGTGTCGGAAGAGGTTCGCTTGCGCGTGGGCGGCGGCTGGGAGGCCGTCGTCGCGCACGCCACCCGCTTCAGCCCGGCGCTCGACGGTGAGCTCGCGCGGCTGTCGCCCGGTCCGGTGGGATTTCGAGGGACGGGACCGGTCTTCTTCACGTCCAAGCCTCCGGCAGAGGATGGAATCCTGATGGCCGGAGACGCGGCGGGCGTGATCGACCCATTTTCCGGGGAAGGCCAGGCGACTGCGCTCGCTTCCGGCATCCTCGCCGCCGACACGATCGAACGGAGCCTCGCGGGCGAGCTTGCGGCGAGCGAGGTCGCCTCTGCCTATGCGAACGCATGGAAGAACCGCTTTGCCAGCCGATTCGCATGGAGCCGGCTGTTCCGGCACCTGATGCTGACGCCGTCGGTGGGCGCGATCGCCGCGCGCCTGGCCGGCGAACGGTTGGTCTCGCTGGCTCTGAAGAACCTCAGCGCGGGCCGAGCTTAGGCGGGCGGGTCCTGCCGCCGTCCACCTCGCGAACGGGCCGCGGCGGTCGCTTCGCGACCAGGCGGCCGGAAATTTTCTAAACGAAGGCTGAGCCGGTCTTGAGCGGGGTTCGGTTAGAAAAGTTAATTGGCCCGCGCCGCGGGCCGTTCAGATGTCTCCCTCCGCGCGCACGCGAGGCCTTCGTCCGGCGTCACCGACAGGCGGCGCGGCAGTCGCTCCGCGACCGGCGCCGCGAAATTTTCTAAACGAGAGCCTGGACAGACTCGAGGGCTCCGGTTAGAAAAGTTAACTGGCCCGCGCAGCGGGACGGTGCAGTTGTCCCTCTCGGACTGCGCTCAGACCGAATCGTCTCCATGTTCGCATGCAGCTGCGCCGTTCGAGCGGAGCGGCGGCCAAATGCGTCTTCAAGCTTCAGAAGCCGCCGCGTCCCCGCGAGGGAGTGCCCGCGAGCGAGGTTGTGGAGCGAGCAAGAGCCTTGGCGAGTTCAGAGGCCTTGGGCCCCTTCGGGCGTGAAGATCTTGTCGTCGAGCCTGGCAGGTCGGAAGTCGCGGTACTCGAGGCGAGTGATCGCGCCGGACTGGGAAGCCAGGAGATCTTTGATTTCCATCTCGGCGACGACTGTTTTTCCCGACATCGTTCCAAATTT
>DATDNV010000374.1:0-15140 GCA_036518075.1 Thermoanaerobaculia bacterium | reverse complement strand
ATGTTTCACTCTCAGGTATCCGACCTCGTTCATCTCGAGCTTTCCCTTGAAGATCGCGGTGTTGGGCGAGTGGCCGATCGCGACGAAGACACCTTGAGTCAGAAAGTCGGACTTCTGGCCGGTCCGGGTGTCCTGCAGCGTGACTCCGGTGACTCCGCCCGTTGTTTCGCCGTGGATTTCGGCGACGGCCGCGTTCAACTTCCAGGCGATCTTCGGATTCATGCGTGCGCGCTCGAGCATGATCTTGGACGCGCGGAACTCCTCGCGCCGGTGCACGATCGTGACCTTGGTCGCGAACTTCGTCAGGAAGGTCGCCTCTTCCATCGCCGTGTCGCCGCCACCGACGACGATCACTTCCTTTCCCTTGAAGAAGAAGCCGTCGCAGGTGGCGCAGGCGGAAACGCCGCGGCCCATCATCTTCGTCTCCGAAGGAATGCCGAGCAGCTTGGCGGAGGCGCCCGACGAGATGATCACCGCGTCCGCGGTCAGAAATCCCCCCGCGTCGAGCGTCAGTCGAAACGGCCGGGCGGAAAAGTCGACGTCGGTCACGGTGTCGAGCAGGACGTCGGTCCCAAACCGCTTCGCCTGCTCGCGGAAGACGACCATCAATTCCGGACCCTGGATCCCCTGCGGGAATCCGGGATAGTTCTCGACCTCGGTCGTGATCGTCAGCTGGCCCCCGGGCTGCGGGCCCTCGATGACGACCGGTTCGAGCTCCGCCCGCGAGGCGTAGAGGGCCGCGGTCCAGCCCGCGGGGCCGGACCCGATGATGGCGACACGGTAATGCGATCTGTCGGGCATTCGGTAGCTCTCAGCTTTCAGGTATCCGCTTTCCGCCTTGGATCATCATTCAATTTCATTTCTCGCGCGAGATATACCGAGCTTATGCGAGATTCCAATCCTTATAAATATGTTGAAAACGGCGGAAAAGATTCTCGTCTGGGCTGACAGCTGAGAGCTGTTAGCTGATAGCTTTTCTCCATGCGTCCCGCGATCAGCCGAAAGCTCGTCCCCTTCGGCACGACCATCTTCACGGAGATCACGCAGCTCGCCATCGAGCACGGCGCCGTGAATCTCGCGCAGGGCTTTCCGGATTTCGACGGTCCGCCGTTCGTGAAGGACGCTGCGATCGCCGCCATCCAGGAGGGGCGCGGCCAGTACGCGCGAATGACCGGAACGCCGGACCTCCACCTGTCGCTCGCAGCCAAGTACCGCCTCGGCTACGGCCTCGACTACGAGGCCAACAAGGAGTTCACCGTCACTTCCGGCGCAACCGAGGCCATCTTCGCGGCGATTCAGGGGATTTCGAATCCCGGGGACGAAATCGTTGTTTTCGAGCCCTACTACGATTCCTATCCGGCCGCGATCGCGATGGCCGGAGCGACGGCGCGTTTCGTCACGCTGCGCGCGCCCGACTGGAGTTTCGACCGGAAGGCGTTCGAGAAAGCGGTCACGAAGAAGACCCGCGCGATCCTCCTCAACACGCCCCACAATCCGACCGGGAAAGTCTTTTCACGCGAGGAGCTCGAGTTTCTCGCCGGTCTTTGCCGAGACCGGGATCTCCTCTGCATCACCGATGAGGTGTACGAACACCTGGTTTACGACGGCGCACACCTTCCGATTGCGAAGCTTCCGGGCATGCGCGAGCGGACGATCACGATCTCCTCGTTCGGAAAGACCTTCTCGCTGACGGGCTGGAAAATCGGTTGGGCCGCCGCGCCCGCGAAGCTCTCCGCGGCCGTCCGCGCCGCGCATCAGTTCATCACGTTCGCGACCGCCACGCCGCTCCAGCACGGCGCAGCCGTGGCGCTCGCCTCCGGTCCGGACTACTACGAGCTGCTGAACGCGTCCTACCGGCGGCGCAGAGATTATTTGGTGAGGGAGCTCACCCGGATCGGCTTCGTGGTGCGGCCGCCGGCCGGCACGTACTACGTCTGCGCCGATTTCACACCCTTCGGCTTCAAGGACGACGTCACGTTCTGCCGCCACCTCGTCGAGAAGATCGGAGTGGCGGCGATCCCGCCGACCGCGTTCTACAAGAACAAGAGACACGGCAAGAAGTACGCGCGCTTCGCCTTTTGCAAGAAGGACGAAACGCTCGAGACCGCCGTGGCGAGGCTCAAGAAGCTATGCGACTAGCTCTGCTGCAGATGGACCTGGCCTGGGAGGACGTCGCGGCGAATCATCTGCGCGCTCGCCGGCTTCTCGAGGAGGCGAAGACGAAGGGAGCGCGGCTCGCCATCCTGCCCGAGATGTTCTCGACCGGCTTCTCGATGAGGCCGGAAAAGATTGCCCAGAAGCCGGGCGGACCATCGGAGACGTTTTTGCGGGATGCCGCGAAGGAGCTCGGGCTCTGGATCATCGCGAGCCTCCCGGAGGCGGGGGAGCCTCGGCCGCGCAACGTGGCTTTGGTCGTGTCTCCGCAGGGATCGGTCGCGCGCTACGCCAAGATCCATCCGTTCTCCTTCGGAGGCGAGCATCTCCACTACGTCGGAGGGGAGCGGGTCGTGACCGTTCCGATCGACGGAGTCCGCGTCACACCGTTCGTCTGCTACGACCTTCGGTTTCCCGAGCCGTTCCGCGTCGCCGCCGCGGAGACCGACCTCTTCGTCGTCGTCGCGAACTGGCCCGATCAGCGCCGCGACCATTGGAGGACGCTCCTTCGCGCTCGGGCGATCGAGAACCAGGCCTTCGTGGCCGCAGTCAACCGTGTCGGCGATGGCGACGGTCTTCACTACGTCGGCGACTCCGCGGCCGTCGCGCCCCTGGGCGAGGTCCTCGCGGAGGGGGATGATCAGGAGCGCGTGCTCATCGCGGACGTCGATCACGAACGCGTCGCCAAACTCCGCGCCCGCTTCCCGGCGCTCGAGGACCGGCGTCCAGAGGCCTACCGGCGGTAAAACTGTTTTCCCCGCATCGCTCTCACTGGGCGTCCCGGGCGCCGGTCGGTCTCCCTCGTCGGTACGCTCGGGCCAAGGCCTCTGTGTGTAAGAGTCGGGCCCTCGCTTGTCGTTCGGTCGCAGTCTTACCGGAGCGAAAGTTCCGCCTCCCGAGCTCCCTCACTCATGGCTCCTGCGGGAGACGCTCCCGTCGCCCGGGTTGTGAATGGTCGAGACGCATGCCCAGAGGGTCGCAGGGGTGACTTCGGACGGAGATCTCGCGCGCCTGCGGAGGGACTCTCCCTCAGAAAGAGCCTTTCGATCTCCCGTAGCGCGCGCGCGGGATGTCCGGCGGCAGGACCCCGAGGCCCGTCTCGATATCTGAGAATCAAATCTCGAGAAACCGACAACCGGACTTACCGCGCGGCGGTCAGCGCGAAGGACTTCAGCGCCTCGACTCCCCCCGCGATCGTCTCCTCCGGGACCGAGAAGGAGAAGCGCAGGTGGCTCTCACCCTCCGGACCGAAGACGACGCCGGGAACGGTCGCGACGCGGGGGCCGTCCAAGAGCGTCTGAGCGGCCCTCGCCGAATCCGCCCCCAGCGCCGCGGGGATCCGCGGGAAGAGATACAGCGCCGCGCGCGGAGGATCGATCTCGAAGCCCGCCGCGCGTAGTCCGGCGACGAGGGCATCGCGTCGGCGGCGATATCCGTCCCTGGCCGCGCGGAGAAAGTCGTCGGGAAGTCGGAGGGCTTCTCGCATCGCCCACTGCGTCGGCGTCGAGACACCGTTGATCGAGTACAGAACGATCGTCTTGATCGCCGTACGCCAGCGCTTGGGAATGAGCACGTATCCGCCGCGCCATCCGGTCATCGAGTAGGTCTTGGACATCGTGAAGACCGAGATCGTGCGCTCGAACATCCCGGGAAACGAGGCGGGCGAGACGTGCGGGTCACCTTCGTAGATCAGGTCCTCGTACGCTTCGTCCGAGATCATGGCGAGCCCGGCGTCGCGGACGAATGCGCAGACCTCCTCGCATTCCGATCGCGAGAAGACGTAGCCGGTGGGATTGTTCGGGGAGTTCCAGTAGAGGAGCTTCGTCTTCGCGGTCTTCTTCTTCGCGAGCAAGGCGGAAAGACCCACGCGGCGGGCCTCGTCCGTCGGAACGAGCACGGGGGTCGCGCCGTGGTACGTCACGACGTCCATGATCGGCGTCCAGTACGGCGAGAACATCAGGACTTCGTCTCCCGGATCGAGCAGAGTGGCGAAGGCGGAGAAGAGGCCGTGCATCCCGCCGTTGACGACGATCGCGGCGTCGTCGTCCGCGGGAATCTCGTTTTTTGCCCGGACCTTCGCGATGATCGCGCGCCGAAGCTCCTCGACGCCAGACGAGGGCGCGTATCGAGTCTCGTTCCGCGCCAGCGCTTCCGTCATCGCGTCCTTGATCGGCTGGGGCGTGGGCATATAAGGCTCGCCCCCCTCGAATCGCCAGACCTTGTGCCCGGCTGCCAGCAGCTCCAGCACCCGATTGCGAACCTTGACGATCTCGGAAAACCCGACCGAAGCGAAGCGCCGCGCGACGGGAGGGAACGGGGGCTCGGTCATCGAGGAGTCATTCTCAAATCACCTTCCGGCGTCCGGGACCCAGGATGAAGTAGAGGACCATTCCGAGAACCGGGAGAAGCACGATGAGCAGCACCCATAGAATCTTGGTTCCGGTGTCGGCGCCGCTCTTCAAGAGAGAAACCAGGGCGATGATGTCGAGCACCAGGATCAGAAGCCCCCAGATTGAGTAGGAAAACATGACGCCTCCTTCCTCAGTCTTCGCGGTGATCCTCAGATCTTTTCGGCGATGGACTTGGCCTGGGTGAAGAGGTAGAGATACTCGCGGCCGCCGGCCTTGGAATCGGTCCCGGACATGTTGAATCCGCCGAACGGGTGCACGCCGACGAGCGCACCCGTGCACTTGCGGTTCAAATACAGGTTTCCGACATAGAGCTCGCGCTTTCCGCGTTCGAGCCGGTCGCGGTCGCGGGAGTAGAGCGATCCGGTCAAGCCGTAGTCGGTGTCATTGGCCACGGCGATCCCCTCATCGAAGCTCTTGACCTTCAGAACGGCGAGCACCGGCCCGAAGATCTCCTCCTTGGCGAGCCGCGCCGAGGGCTTCACGTCGGCGACGACCGTCGGCATGACGATGAAGCCATCTCCCGGTCCGGCCGTGCCCCCGGCGACGATCTTGCCTTCCTTTCGGCCGACATCGACGTATTCGAGGATCTTTTTCTGCGCTCGCTCGTTGATCACCGCGCCGACCTGCGTCGAGGGGTCGCGAGGGTCGCCGACCTTCAAGGCCTTCGTCTTCTCGACGACCTTGGCGAGGAGCTCGTCGTGAACTTTTTCGTGCACGATCAAGCGCGAGCAGGCGGAGCACTTCTGTCCCTGAAATCCAAACGCCGAAGCGACGACCCCCTTGGCCGCCTCTTCGAGGTCCGCGGTCTCGTCGACGAGGATGAAGTCCTTGCCTCCCATCTCGAGAATCGCGCGTTTGATCCAGAGCTGGCCCGGCAGGACTTTGCCCGCTTTTTCGGAGATCTCGACGCCGACATCGCGCGAGCCGGTGAAGGCGACGATTCGGGTTTTCGGGTGTTCGACGAGGGTGTTGCCGACGGTTGAGCCGCCGCCGGTCACGAAGTTGAGCACGCCGGCCGGAGCCCCTGCTTCGGCGGCCGCTTCGTAGAACATCGTGGCGATGCCGGGAGAATCCGAAGAAGGCTTGAGGACGACGGTGTTTCCGGTGACGAGGGCCGCGGTCGTCATCCCGGCCAGGATCGCGAGCGGAAAGTTCCACGGCGGGATCACGGCGCAGACTCCGAGCGGAAGAAACTCGAGCTCGTTTCTCTCGCCGGGGTAGGGAGTCAGCGGCTGCGGCTGCGCGAGCCGTTCCATTTCGCGCGCGTAGAACTCGCAGAAATCGATGGCCTCCGCGGTGTCCCCGTCGGCCTCGGCCCAGGACTTGGACTCCTCCAGCACCATCATTGCGGAAAACTCGTGCTTGCGGTCGCGCAGGATCTTGGCGATCCGGATCAGCAACTCCCAGCGATCGCGCGCCGGCTTACGGCTCCATGCCGGGAAGGCTTTCGCGGCGGCCTCGACCGCCTTGACCGCATCCTCTTTGGTCCCTTCCGGAAAGCGGCCGATGATCTGCGACTTCTTGCAGGGGTTGTAGGACTCGAAGTGCTTGGCGGCGTCGAGGGTCTCCCCGCCGATGTGATTCTTGCCTTGAAGCGGCAAGCGCGCCTCGATCCGGGCGAGCGCATCGGCGAAGGCCTTGCGGTTCGCGTCCACGGAAAAGTCGGTCAACGGTTCGTTGCGAAATTCAGGAAGCAAGCATCGTCCTCCGGCGCGGGAATTTATCAGATGATGACGGGGCGATGACTCGCCCCGGACTCGGCCAATGAACCTGAAAGGCGGACGGCCGGAGACGTTCGGGCCGATCAAATCCTTCTTCTATCGGCGTTGGGGCGAACGGTCGCTCGAGCCGCTGTATCGGCGCATTGCGGGCGAAATTCCGATCTCGCGCGGGCGGCTGCTCGACATCGGCTGCGGACCGGGCAAGCTCGACCGGTTGATCGCGTCGTCGCGGCGCGAGCTGAACGTCGTCGGCCTCGACGCCTCCCCGTCGATGGTGCGGCAGGCGCGGCGGGGTCCGCCGCTTCCGAACCTCGAGTTTCGGGAAGGGGCGGTCGAGACCGCCGGCTTTCGGGACGAGTTCGACTTCGCGTTCACCCTGCTCTCGTTCCATCATTGGGAGGAGCCCGTTCCCGGACTGAGCGCGGCCTGGAGCGCGCTCAAGCCCGGAGGGACTCTCTGGATCTACGAGCTCGATCCCGAAGCACCGATCGAGCGGATCCGGGCGGACAACCGCCCTCTCTGGGGCTGGCTACGTCTCCCCGAGGGAATGGTTCGAAGGACGATCCGCGACCACGGCTTCACTCGGGAAGAGGTTGACCGCGTTCTCTCACCGGTCATCGCTCAGACTCCCTTTCGGACCCATACCGTGCAACGAACGGGTGCGACTCAGCGTATCTCTTTGGTGAGGGCTGCTTGACAGAAGGTCAGCGAGGGAAGAGACTGGGGTCGAACATGAGTCGTTGGGCGAACCCCTGCTGTTGTCCCTGCGCGAGCCAAATGGGTTCGGCGGACGGGAGTATTCCAGCCTAAACGACTTGCCAATCAGGAAACAACAGGCCCGCCGGACGAACCCGGCGGGCTTTTTTGTTTGGGGGTACGGGAGGGCGAGTGACACATGGTGAGAGATCGGAAGCGCGATGATCGAGTCGATGGAATTTTCTCGTGAACATTCTGGAAGCGGTCGGGAACACGCCGCTGCTCGAGCTGCCTCGAATTGCGGCGGAAAGGCCGGGCCTGGTGCTGCTGGCCAAGGCGGAGTACATGAATCCCGGAGGCAGCGTGAAGGACCGTCCGGCGCGGGCCATGCTGCGAGACGGCATCGCGCGGGGACTTCTTCGGCCCGGCAAGACGATCCTCGAAGCGACCTCCGGGAACACCGGAATCGCCGACGCCATGCTGGGACGGGCACTGGGATATCCGGCCATTCTTTGCGTTCCCGCGAAGGCGTCCGCCGAGCGCAAGGCGATCCTGAACAGTTTCGGCGCGGAGCTCGTGCTGACCGATCCGCTCGAGGGGACCGATGGCGCGATCCGGAAGGCGCGCGCGATGGCGGCGGCCGAGCCGGAGAAGTACTTCTATCCCGACCAGTACTCCAACGATGCGAATTGGAGAGCGCACTATGAGACGACCGGCCCCGAAATCTGGCGGGACACAGGAGGCCGCTTGACCCACTTCGTCGCGGGACTGGGGACCACGGGGACGTTCGTGGGCACGACCCGGTATCTCAAGAGCCGGAGCGCGTCCGTCCGATGCGTCTCGATGCAGCCCGATGGACCGATGCATGGGCTGGAAGGGATGAAGCACATGCCCTCCGCCATGATTCCCAAGATCTACGACCCCACGCTGGCCGACGTCGAGCTGACCGTCGCGACTGAAGACGCGTACGCGATGTGCCGGCGCCTCGCGCGAGAGGAAGGAGTCTTCGTCGGACCCTCTGCGGCGGCCAACGTCGTCGCCTCTCTTCAGGTCGCGCGCGAGTGGGATGGCCCGGCGACGATCGTCACGATTCTTTGCGACGGCGGGGGTAAGTACCTGTCGGAAAAATTCTGGAGCAAGCCGTGATGGAGCTGTCGGCGGACCTGCTCGGCGCGATCCGAGATCACGGCCGCGAGGCGTATCCGGAGGAATGCTGCGGTGCGCTGCTCGGCCAGCGCCAGGATGGAACGGTTTCGGTCGTTCGGGTCGAACGTCTACCCAACGCTCGAGAAGGGGACCGGCGCCGCCGCTACGTCATCGCTCCCGAAGACTATGTGCGCGTGGAGGAATCGGCGGACCGGGAGGGCCTCTCGCTGGTCGGCTTCTACCACTCGCACCCGGACCACCCGGCGATCCCTTCCGAGTACGACCGCGAGCACGCGTTGCCCTTTTTCCACTACCTCGTGCTGGCGGTCGCGGGCGGACACCCGGGAGAAGCGGCCGCCTGGATCCTCGAGGAGGATCGGAACGTATTTCTGAAGGAGGAGCTCGTGTCCCGGAATCCCAAGGAGACTTCATGAAGATTCATCTGCCAACGCCTCTTCGGCCCTATGCCGGAAACGCCGCGACGGTCGAGCTCGCGGCGCCGACGGTGGGGGCGGCGCTGGCCGCCCTCGTCGGCCGGCACCAGGGGCTGAAGAAGCATCTCTTCGACGACGAGGGGCGGCTGCGCAGCTTCGTCAACGTGTACAAGAACGACGAGGACGTCCGCTACCTCCAGAAGGAGGCGACCCCGGTCGCCGAAGGCGACTCGCTCTCGATCATTCCCTCGATCGCGGGGGGGGCCGTCTCCGCGCCGCCGGCGGAAGCCGTCGCGCTCTCGAACGACGAGATCCGGCGGTACTCGCGCCACCTGATCATGCCGGAGGTCGGGCTCGAGGGTCAGAAGAAGCTCAAGGCGGCTCGCGTCCTCGCGATCGGAACGGGCGGCCTGGGCTCTCCGATGGCTCTGTATCTCGCGGCGGCCGGTGTCGGCACGATCGGCCTGGTCGATTTCGACGTCGTGGACGAATCGAACCTTCAGCGTCAGATCCTCTTCGGCACGCGCGACGTCGGCAGGCCGAAGCTCTCTGCCGCGGCGGCCCGCCTGCGTGATCTGAATCCGCACGCGAACATCCTGACGTTCGAGAAGCGTCTGTCTTCGGAGAACGCGCTGGAGATCTTTCGCGACTTCGACATCGTCGCGGACGGCACGGACAACTTCCCGACTCGGTATCTCGTCAACGACGCCTGCGTCTTCACCGGCAAGCCCAACGTCTACGCCTCGATCTTTCGTTTCGAAGGACAGGCGTCGATTTTCTGGGCGGAAAAAGGTCCCTGCTATCGCTGCCTCTACGCCGAGCCGCCTCCTCCCGGACTCGTTCCCTCGTGCGCGGAAGGGGGAGTTCTCGGGATTCTTCCGGGCTTGCTCGGCGTCATTCAGGCGACCGAAACGATCAAGCTCATCCTGGGCAGCGGCGATCCGCTCATCGGCCGGCTTCTCCTGGTCGACGCGCTGGGAATGCGCTTTCGAGAGCTGAAGCTGCGCAAGAATCCGGACTGCGTGGTATGCGGTCCGAATCCGACGGTCACCCGTCTCATCGACTACGAGGCTTTCTGCGGCATCGCGCCGGAGGCCACCGCCGCGGCTTCCGGGATCCCCGAGATCTCGGTCGAGGAGCTGAAGTCGCTGCGCGATCGCCGCGCCGATTTCGTGCTCGTCGACGTGCGGGAGCCGCACGAGATCGAAATCTCCTCCTTCCCGGAGTCGTTGAAGATTCCGCTCGGCAAGCTCCCCGAGCGAGTCAACGAGCTTTCGACGGCGGACGAGATCGTCGTTCATTGCAAGAGCGGCGCGCGCAGCGCGAAGGCGGTCCAGTTCCTGCGCGAGGCGGGCTTCAAGAAGGTGCGCAACCTGACCGGCGGAATCAACGGGTGGGCGGAGAAAATCGACTCGACGGTGCCGCGGTACTGAGCTGTCAGCTGTCAGCTTGCAGCTCTCAGCTCCCCAAGCGATCGTAGGTTTCTGTTCGTTCTATATCAGTTCTGGTATAGGGAACGGCTTTGGCCTCATCGGGCTGACAGCTGATAGCTGAAAGCTGTAAGCTTCCCCCGTGTTCGGCGTTCCATCTATCAGTGTCGAAGAGCTCAAGGCGAAGCAGGACCGGGGCGAAGAGGTCACGCTCCTCGACGTTCGCGAGCCGCACGAGTGGGCGATCTCCGAGTTGCCGGGGTCCGTGCGGATTCCGCTCGGGACGCTCCCTCAACGATTCTCGGAGCTCAAACGCGAATCCGACCTCGTCGTCTACTGCCGTTCGGGCAGCCGCAGCGCGCAGGCGGTTCAGTTCCTGCGGCAGATGGGATACAGCGGCGCAAAGAACCTGGTCGGCGGCATCAACCACTGGGTCGAGGCGATCGATCCCTCGATGAGGAAATATTGACGAGTCGTCAGTTGTCAGCTTAGGACCAGAACTGATAGCTGATGACTGAAAACTGATAACTTCTCTCCATGCGCCCACTCGGCATCATTCTCATCGTCATCGGACTGGCGGGCTTTCTCATCGCTTCGAGCCAGCGCGGTGGTTTCGACACCGTTCAGGGAGCCATCAAGACGACGTTTTCCCAGGAGGAGCGCTCGAAGAAGGACTTCTGGGAAAACGCGCGATGGCTCTTCGCCGGCGCCGGCGTCATCGGCATCGTCCTGACGGTCCTTCCCGGAAAAAAGAGCTAGCCGGCCGGTTCAGCCGACGAGCCCCGAGGTCGATCGCGAGGGCTCTTCGAGCAGCTTGTCGATCTTGGCCGCGAGGATGAAGTCGTTCTCGTGGAGCCCGCCGATTTTGTGAGTCCAGAGCACGAGATCGACCTTGTTCCAGTGGATCGCGAAATCGGGGTGATGGCCCTGAGCTTCGGCGATCTCCGCGACCCGGTTGACGAACTCGATGGCCTTCTTGAAGTCCTCGAACTCGAATCGGCGCGCGAGGCGCGTTCCCTTCTCCTCGAGCCTCCAGTCGGGCGTGTTTTCGAGAAGCTCGCGCGCCTGCGCTTCCGAGAGCGGCGGGATGCCGCCGCGGCACGGAACGCAGGACTTCGCGGCAAGCCCCGCGGCGCTCATCCGATCCCTCCCGCCACACCGGCGCGGCGCGGGTCGGTCGCGGCGTTCAAGAGTCCGGTCTTCGGATCTCTCCAGGCCTGCTGGAAGGAGCCCATGTGGAAGTCCCAGGGCGGGAGGGGCTTGAGCTTTCCTCCCAGTCGGGCGAGATCCTTCAGGACGCGTTCGGGGATTCGGGTTTCGATCTCGATCGTGTAATCGCTCCGCATCGGCAGCATCCGCGGAAGCTGGACGGCGTCGTAGGGATCCTTCCCGTAATCGAGCACGCTCGAAAGCATTTGCGGGATCGTGCAATGGACGTTTCCCGGAGTTCCCATCGAGAGGAACGGTTTGCCGTCCTTCAAGACGATCGTGTTGCCGACGACCAGGCGCAGGCGGCTTCCGGGCACGCCGAGCCAGCCGGCGATGGCGCCGTCCATGTCGAAGGTCGCATGGCTGCCGGTCATCGGGACTCCGTCGATCGCGATCCCCGGGATGCCGCCCGACTGCAGTGTGTTCATCATCTGCACCCAGTTGCCGTTCTCGTCGACGCAGGTGAGCTCGCAGCTTCCGGCGGGCGCTTTTCCTTCCTTGCTCGGACCGCCCACCGCCCATCCAAATGCTCGGAGGTTGGACTTGTTCGTCGTGAGCTCGACATGTTTGGTCAGGTCCACGTCCTTCTTTGGGCGCGCCGTCTTCAACACCTTGGCGATCTGCGCGTGAAAGTCGTCGGACGTCCAGACGTCCAGCGGCATTCCGAAGAACTCCGGATCGTTCAGAAGACCGAGCTCGAATTCCGCGCGCCGCAGCGCATGAGCCATGTAGTAGAGGCTTTCTGCCGATTCGGTGTAATGCCCCAGCGAAGCAATGTCCAGGTGCTTCAGGATGCCGAGCACCAGGTTGCAGAAAACACCCTGACGTTCGGGCGGCGCGAGCTGAGCGATCTCGTAGCCCTTGTAGGAGAAACGGAACGGTTCGCCCCAACGCGGCGGGTTGGCGGTCAAGTCGGCAAGCTGGATTTTCCACCCCAGGTCGTTGGCGGTCGAGACGAAATGCTGGGCCCACTCACCCTTGGTGAAATAGTCCGGCCCTTCCTCCGCGAGGCGCCGCAAGGTCTTGCCGAGCGCGGGATTCTTCCAGAGCTCTCCCACCGACGGCGAGAATCCGTTGGGCGCATAGACCTCGCGCATGGAAGGGAAGAAGGTGTTGCCCGAGAGCTCCCACTCGAGCACGGCGCGCGTGAACTCGTCCATCGGGCGGCCCTTCTCCGCCCAGGGGATTGCATACTCGACGAGGCTCTTCCAGGGTTTCGTGCCGAAGCGCCCGTGAATCGCACCGATGCCCGGCATGAAGCCGGGCACGCAGGCCATCGGGGATCCGGCAGCGACCCCGTCCATTCCTTCCGGATAGAGGCGGAAGGGCGCCAGATTCGGTACCAGCGTGCCGGAGCTGTTGAGCTGATGGACCTTGCCGGATTTTGCTTCCCAGTACAGGAAGCAAACCGTGCCGGTGTGATTGGTCATGTCGAGCTGGACCGTCGCCTGCGTGACGGCGCCCGCAACCACGGCGTCCACCGCGTTGCCCCCGGACTTCAAGACGTCGAGCATCGTCTGCGTGACGATGGGGTGCTGACTGGATGCCACCGCGCGCTTGCCGCGCACGACCGCCTTGGGTCCCTGGTGGGGAAGCTCCGAAGTAGAAGGCGTCGCCGGTTCCGCGCGCGAGGCCGTTTCGCCCGATTGAAGCACAGCTCCCGCCACCGCCGCGCCGCGCAAGAAATCTCGTCGGTTCACAGCGTCCTCCTCTGAGGCGGGATTATGTGTCAGGCCGAGAAGAGTCGCAGCCCCTCAACGGGAGGTCAAGACGCACTCACTCCCGAAGCGCTCGGTGCACGAAGCTGATCGCGATCGAGCCTTCGCCGACCGCGGAGGCGACTCGTTTGACGCTTCCGCACCGAACATCGCCGACGGCGAAAACACCCGGACGGCTGGTCTCGAGCAGATAGGGCGGCCTGGCGAGCGGCCAGCTCGCCGCGGCGAGGTCTTCCGCCGAGAGATCCGGGCCCGTCTTGATGAAGCCATCCTCATCGAGCGCGAGGCAACCCCGAACCCAGCCGGTGCTGGGTACCGCGCCGGTCATCGAGAAGACGTGCCGGATCTCGTGGATGGTGGTTTCGCCGGATGCTTTGTCGCGCCAGCTCACTCGCTCGAGGGCGCCGTTTCCCTCGAGCGCGACGATCTCGGTTCGCGGATGCAGAAGGATCGTCGGGCAGTCTTCGATTCGCCGGACCAGATATCGAGACATGCTCTCCGCCAATCCGTCCGATCGCACGAGGATGTGGACGCGCCTGGTCGTCTGGGAAAGAAACATCGCTGCCTGGCCGGCGGAATTTCCCCCGCCGACGACGATGACTTCGTCGCCTCTGCAGAGCTGCGCTTCGATCGCCGTCGCACCGTAGTAGACGCCTGCTCCCTCGAACCGCGCGAGGTTCTCGATCTGGAGCCGCCGATACTGCGCTCCGGTCGCGATCACCACAGCTCGGGCGGGAAGGGGCGCGTCCGAGTCGATCTCGACGCGGTAGGGTCTCTTTTCACAAGACAGCCGTTTCGCGTTTTGAGCGATCATCATTTCCGCGCCGAACTTCACGGCCTGGGTGATCGCGCGTCCCGCGAGCTCCTGACCCGAGACACCCATCGGGAACCCGAGGTAGTTCTCGATCTTCGAGCTCGAGCCCGCCTGGCCTCCCGGAGATTCGGACTCGAGGACGAGAACGTCTAGCCCTTCCGACGCGCCGTAGACCGCCGCCGCGAGGCCGGCCGGTCCGGCGCCGATGATCACGAGATCGCGGACACGGCCGGGATCAACCGCTTCGTTGAAGCCGAGGCCCTCGGCGATCTGAGCGTTCGAAGGATTGCGCAGGACGGCCTGGCCGCGGCAGATCAGGACCGGCACGTCGCCGGTCCCGACGTGAAACTGGTCGAGCAGCTCCTGCGCGCCGGCGTCCCGATCCAGATCCATGTAGGCGTAGGGGTGGCCGTTGCGCGTCAAGAACTCCTTGATCCGGATCGTCGACGAACAGAAGTTCGATCCGACCAGGATCACGTCGCCGAACCCCTGTTTGATGATTTCGCCTCTCCGAAGGATGAACGCGCGCATGAAGATGTCGCTCAGGAGACTGTCGGTCTGCACGAGGCCGAGCATGTCGTCGCGGCGGACCTCGATGACCTCGCCCGGCTCCCGCGCCCGGATGCTGACGAGCGCATGCCGGCCGGCGAGCGTGCTGATCTCCCCCGTGAACTGGCCGGCGACGAGCGCCCCGATCGCGTCCTGGGAACCTTCGACCTCGCGCACGAGGTCGATCGAACCCTTCGTCACGACGAAAAAGGCGCCCGCCTTCTGTCCCGCCGCGGCGAGCAGTTCGCCGGCCTGGACGGTGCGCACGCGGCCGTGGGCCGCGACGCGCGCGATCTGATCCGGCGTCAGCGTGGGGAAAACGTCCTCGACGCGCGAGGCGAGGACCTTCGGGGGAAGGGGCGCCGAAATGGGAGGACTTTGGATGACTTCGGACATGACTTTGGCCGATCTCGACTTCTCAGCGCGTTACTCGCGAGGAGATACCACGACCGGGAGAAGGATCTTATCGAAGCTGCGTCCGCTTCGCTTGCCGAGCAACGGAGCGGATTGACGAACCGTCGTCTATCGGTTCATCTGAAGGATGTGCAGCGGCGCTCGGGAACGCGTGGCCGGGTATGGCTCGCCGCTTTTGAGCATGGACCAGAGGATCCGGTTGTACTCCGCGTCGTTGATCCGATCGGGTCCGGTGAGGTCGAGATTTTGCGACGATTTCGCGGCCGGCGTGTTCGACGGGTTCATCTCGTCTCGGCTCGCTTCGGGAATGAGGGCGGTGTACGGCGTAGGGTCCGGCGTTCCCACAAAGACATCGGCGAGCGATCGGCTGAAGTAGTCGAACTTCGAGAGGCGTCCCAGCTTGAGGATGTCCTCGATGGCGGCCACCACGTCGGTCGTGTTCGC
>DATDNV010000373.1:0-5768 GCA_036518075.1 Thermoanaerobaculia bacterium | reverse complement strand
AGCTCGTCCTTGTTGCGGCCAGAGACCCGGACCTGGTCCGACTGGATCGATGCCTGAACCTTCAGCTTCTGGTCCTTGATGGCCTTGACGATGTCCTTGGCCTTCTCGGAAGGAATCCCTTGCTGCACCTTGACGATCTGCTTGACCGTTCCTCCCGCAGCGTCTTCGACCTTTCCGAAATCGAGCGCCTTGACGGCGACTCCCCGCTTGACGAGCCGCGATTCGAGGATGTCCACCACCGCCTTCAGTTTGTGCGCGTCGTCCGACGTCAGCGTGAGAGCGAGATCTTTCTCGTTCCATTCGATCTTGGAAGCGCTGCCCCGGAAATCGAAGCGCGTCGCGATCTCCTTGGACGCCTGCTGGACGGCGTTGGAAACCTCCTGGAGGTCGACGCGGGAGACTACGTCGAAGGAAAAATCCTGAGGCATGGCGAGGGCATTCTAGAACGAGAGACCGGATCGACGATCGCCGAAAGAGCGGAAGCTAGTTTTCCAGAATCCGAGTTCCGGCGGGTCCGGTGATCCGGAAATCGCCTTCGGGGCGCGCTTTCTGCTGGCGCCAGCTCGAGAACTGAAACTCCGTACGATTTCCGGAGGCATCCTCGTACGCCAGCTGCGGAACCGTTCCGTCCCGGGCGACCGTGATCCGGAGCCACGCGAGCTCGGGCCGCGCCTCCCGGGGCTTGAGGATCAGGCGATCTCCGGCTTCGGAGGCCTGTTCTTGCGTCACCGAGTATTCGCGCGAGAATCGCTCCGGGTCGGTGAGCAGCAGCAGGGGCAGCTTTTCGCGCTGATCCTCGGAGAATTTCTGCAGTGTCAGCTGCCGATCTTCGGGCACGTAAAGCCGCCCCTCCGCTCCGTCGTAGGTGAAGATCTTTTTTTCGGGACTGCTGTATTCGAAACGCAGCCGCTGGGGGCTCTGGACCCAGATCTCTCCCGATTCCTTCTTGGCGTTGGCAAACCCCGCGGGCGTGTAGGTATGGACAAATCGCGCGGCGTGGCTACGGCCGTCGGCGTAGAGAGCCTGCGCGCGCTGGAGGGCGGGGTTCGCTTCGGGCGATGGAGCGGCCAGCAGGACGACCGAAGCGGTCAGGAAGAATTGAATCATCGAACCATTGAATCATTGAAAGATGAGCGAGACACTCCTTTCTCGCCCCATTCCCCCGGTGAATCAAGACTCAATGACTCAGTGTCTGAAGTGCCGTCGTGGCGCCTGGAGAAAGGCCATTTGGTGCTCGTCGGCGGCGGCCACGATCTCCTGATCTCGGATGGAGCCTCCGGGGGCCACGACGGCGGTCACGCCGACGCCGGAGAGAACGTCGATCCCATCCCGAAACGGAAAGAACGCATCCGAGGCAGCGCCGCAGTTGACGATCGGGAGAACCGGCTTGGTCGCCGCGAGCCGGCAGGCGTCGACGCGGCTCATCTGACCGGCGCCGATCCCGATGGTCTGGCGCGCGTTGGCGAGCACGATCGCGTTCGACTTGACGCGCCGCACCACTCTCCACGCGAGCTCGCAGGCCGCGCGCTCCACCGCCGTCGGCTTCCTCTGGGACAGCACCTTCCAGGCCGAGACCTGGTCCGGCTCGGTATCGGCGTCCTGCACCAGGAGCCCCCCCTCGATTCGCTTCCAGTCGATTCCCGAGGTCGGCCGTCGCGAGACGGGGACCCTGAGAAGTCGGATGTTCGGTTTCTTTCCGAAGTAATCGATTGCCTCCTGCGTGAAGTCGTCAGCGGCGACCACCTCGACGAAGTGCTGCAGGACGAGAGAGGCGAGGGCGCCGTCCACCCGTCCACGAATCGCGATGATGCCGCCGAACGCGGCGAGAGGATCGCAGGCAAACGCGCGGCCGAACGCTTCGGTGATCGTGTCGCCGATGGCGGCGCCGCAAGGATTGTTGTGCTTGACGATGACCGCGGCCGGGCCGTCGAGGTCGCGAGCCAGGCCGACTGCCGAGTCGAGGTCCAGCAGATTGTTGAAGGACAGCTCCTTGCCCTGCAGCATCTGGAACTGGACCACGGCATCCGGGGAAGCCTGGGTCTCGCGGTAGAGCGCGGCGCGTTGATGGGGGTTCTCGCCATAACGGAGCGATTGGGTCCTCTCGAACGCGAGGACGAGATTTTCGGGAAACTCCTCGCCCCCGCGCGGGGAGCCGGCGAGGTAACGAGCGATCGCCGCGTCGTATGCGGCCGTGCGCGAGAAGGCGCGCGCCGCGAGCCGCTCGCGGGTCGAAAGGGTCGTTCCGCCGGTCGCCCGGATTTCCTCCAGCAGGCCCGCGTAGTCGTCCGGATCGACTGCGACTGCCACCCGCGCATGGTTCTTCGCCGCGGCGCGAATCAACGCCGTTCCGCCGACGTCGATCATCTCGATCGCTTCGGCGCGGCGTGATCCGCGGGACACCGTCTCCTCGAACGGATAGAGGTTGACGACGACCAGGTCGAACGCCTCGATCGCCGCGTCGGCGAGGTCTTTGGCGTGATCCTCCCGAGACTCGTCGGCGAGAACCCCGCCGAAGACTTTCGGATGGAGCGTCTTGACGCGGCCGCCGAGGATCGCCGGGAAGCCGGTCAATTTTTCGACCAGCTCGACCTCGACTCCCGAATCCTTCAGGTGCGACGCGGTGCCGCCCGTCGAGACGATCCGAACTCCTCGCGAAGAGAGCTCGCGGGCGAGCTCGCCGACTCCGGATTTGTCGTGAACCGAGATGAGGGCGCGGCGGACTGGCGCCACCGCGACAGGAAAGGGAATCGGCTCAGCCATGACGCATCGAATATAGCGTAGTCATGTGCAGAAGAGGACGCTGGTGGCCGGACGTGGAGATCGGGAACTCACCTATGACCTGCGTCCTTCGTCCGGCCTCCTCTCGATCAAAACAGCTTCAACAGCAGAACGTTCACCACGACTCCGTGGATCCCGTGGCTCACGACGGGCGTCCCGATCTCGGCGCGAAAGAGGGAGCTCTTCCAGGGCCCGTTCAAGGAGGCCAGGATTCCCGCCCCGGAGTAGTAGGTGTCGTGAAAGCCGGATGTCTTGTCGTTGAGAATCGCCTGATCGTAGAAGCCCTCGAAGCGGATGATGTTCTCGATGTTGAGGCCATAGGAAAGATTCATGACGAACGCGTTCGTCGTGCGCAGGCTCCCGCTCTGGTAGCCGCGGAGGGGATGACCGGAGAACGTGCCGAACTCGTACTTGGAGAAACGGTCCAGGTGGTCGCCCGAAAGATAAGAGATGCCGACATGGAGCTTTCGGAACCCCGAAAAGTACTGATCCTTGTCGACACCCACGCTCCAGGTCTTGTAGCTCTTCTTGTCCGGACTGTAGTCGGTGTTTCCCGGCTCGCCCCAGGGCTCCCAGCGCGCGCGCCAGAGTCGCGCGCCGGTGACCGTCGCGGAGAAGCCGGAGATGTTGGCGACGAGTTTCGCTTCGACGCCGTTGGTAAAGGTGTCCACCGGCACGACGAAGGTCGGGCTCGTGTCCGGGTCCCGCTGATAATTGTCCCACTTCGAGAAGAGGCTCACGGTCCCTTTCAGGTATGGGCCGATCGGGTGCCCAACGTTCACCTGCAGCACCGCCGGAAGGTGCTTGACCTTTTCTGATTGGACCTCCTGCCCGTTCTTATAGGAGGCGTCACCGAACGGGATGGCGACGGCGAAGAGATCGACTCCGAGATCGAAGCGGCTTCCCGCGAGGGCGGGATCCGTGTAGTTGCCGGTGAGCAACACCCCGCCGAAGAAGACGGAGAGCTGCTTTCCCTTGTCCCAGAGATCGAAATCGAAGTACTGGGCGCCCAGCAGCGGGATCGGATAGCTCAGAGACTTGTCGTAAAAGGCTCCCAAAAGACCAAAGAGGCTTTTCCGGGACACCTTCTCTTCCACGAGCCGTCCTCCCGGATTGTTCGGATCCGGGATGAGATACCGCATCCCCTTGTCGGTGTCGCGGATCATCTGGGCCTCCGACGCATAGGCCTGATCGCGGCGCGCCGAAAAGTCGCCCGGGTTGATCTCGACCGTCCGCATGACCGCATCGCGCTCGATGGCGGTCGTGCGCCCGGCGGTCGAAAAGACCTGTTCTCCCTTGATCTCCAGAGGCAGGAAGACCTCCGGATGTCCCGGCACCGACCGATAGATCTCGGTCTGGACGTTCGAGAGGGTCTCCCCCTTGAGATTGAGCTGGACCGAGTCGCGGCGTAGCAGAGAGAAGTCTTCCTTGTCGATCCAGACGCTGCCGCGGTAGATCGGCTTGTCTCCCGTCGTGCTCTTGGGAGCGAAAGTGATGTGATACGCCCGGCGTCCCGAGATGGTCGTCTCGCCCTGCAGCGTGTAGTCGTAGTCTTCCGACAGCCGAATCTCGAGGGGAAGCGTCGTCACCTTTTCCGGCTGCAGAATCGGAAGCTTCGGGAGCGTGCGCTCCTTCCATCGGACGCCGTTCAGGTAGAACTCTTCCCACTTCCAGTCGGGTGGCTCGCCTCGCCGCATGAAAAACGGTCCCCGGATCGTCAGGTCGAAGGTCTCATTGACCTCCGCGACGCGGAAGCGAAGGGACGTCTTCATGTCGGCGATGAAGGAATCCAGGCGTTCGCGCTGGCCCGCGTCCCAGGCGCGTTCCCGGGCGATGATCTCCTCCGCGGTCAAACCCCGAGTCGCGCCGACTTCTACGGCCGCCCGGTTCTCCCCGCCGGTCCTCTCGGCGGGTTTGAGAGCAATGACGAAGGGACCCTTGGAGGAGTCGAGCGCGAGAGTCTGTCCGTTGCGCAGATCGAAGTCTCGCTTTGCGCCGCTCGCGAGGTTTTCCACCGAGGCGGTCGCGAATGGTCCGCCGGAGAGGGCGATCGTGACGCGGCCCGGGGTTTCCGGCAGCAAAAGGATCGGCGTGAATGTCTTCGCGTTGAAGAAACGCGGCAGGACGAGCGAGGTCCCGTCGCTGCGCGTCGCCTGGGTCGCGGTCGGATCTTTCGAGACGTCGGGAGTGAAATAGACCTGCAGCCGGCGCAAGGCCTGCCATTCCGGCTCGGAGACGGTTCCGTCCACGGCGATCGGGGAAGCGGCGGGCAACTTCGCGAGCGCCTCGAGAACCGCGCCGGCCGCCCGTCCAGTTGCGGACGGCGCGACACGCACCCAGGGCCGCGCGAAGAGCGCCTGATCGAACGACGGGTTCTCGACGAGCGACATCGGGAGCGCCAGGCGGTCGACGTACGGCTCGAGCTCCGGGTCGAGAATCGCCCGCGCGACCTCCTCGACCGCCGAACCGGCCACGGCCTCCGCCGACGTGAAGCTGACCAGCACCATCCGGTCCGCGACGGCTCCCCGGGCCGCGGATGCGAGTCGCTTGAAGGCATAGGCAATTCGCTGCCGCCTTCCCTCCGGGGTCATCGCGGGAGGGGTGCAGCTTCGGACATCGAGCTCGAAGTCGACCGCAGGGGAGCCGCCGAGCCGCGCCATTTCCCGGTCCGCCTCATCGAGCGTGGCGTCGCTCAAATCCTTCAGCGCCAGTCGGGCGAGGCAATGGTCGGCGGCGCCGCTGGACGCGGACGATAAGACGGCAATCCCGAACGGAGGCCCCGCCGCGGGACAGGTTCTGTCAGACCGCGCGGCGGCGAACCAGATTTGATCCCCGAGCACGGGGTGAGCGGCGGCCAAAAGAAAAGCGCCCGCGGCCATGCGGGCGCTCCAGATCGGTGTCGATCTCATCGGGAGCGGGAGTATCGCAGAGATCGATCCCAATTGAGTCGTGAGTCCGAAGTCCTAAGTCCTAAGTCGAGCCGCTTACTC
>DATDNV010000372.1:0-7561 GCA_036518075.1 Thermoanaerobaculia bacterium | reverse complement strand
GTGACGACCGACAGCGTGATCGGCATGCCTCGCCGCGTTTGGAGCACGTGGGCGACCGAGGAGTTCGCCGGATCGTCGTAGGAGGAGGTGTCGCCCGAGAATCCTTCTTCGGCGAAGAGAACGCGCTGCAGCGATTCGGCGGGTGCGTCGCCGGCGCGAATTCTCGCGCGCACCCGGCTGCCGATCTCGGCGATGCGGCTCCGCGCGAGCGGAAGATCCGCGCTCGGATCGATGAGCGCGGCGATCGCCAGGGCGCCTTCGAAGATATCGAGAGGATCCGCCTGCACCAACCGCCGAAAGCGGTCGATCGCCAGTGACCGGTCGGTCACGGCGCATTCTTTCGCGCAATCGCCACGCCGTCGCGCAAAGGAACGATCACGCTCGTAAAATCCCCGCGCGCGAACAGCCTCCGGTTGAACTCCCGAATTCCCTCGGTCGCGGCGTCACGGATCCCGGCGTCGACCACCCTCCCCGACCAGAGCACGTTGTCCGCAAGCAGATAACCGCCCGGGCGAACGCGCGGAGCGGCCGCCTCGAGAGCCGCCGGATAGCCCTCTTTGTCGATGTCGACGAAGACGACGTCGAAGTCTCCCTTCGTCTTCTGAAGTAGCCCGATCGCTTCACCGGTGCCGAACTCGACGCGCTCGGCGATGCCGAGCCGCGAAAGATAACCCCGGGCCGCGCGGGCGTTTTGCGGATCTCCGTCGGTGTAGAAGACCTTCCCGCTCGCGCCCACGGCGCTCGCGAAGAAAGCGGTCGAGTATCCGATGGCGCTGCCGAGCTCGAACACGCGGCGCGCCGCGATCGAAGTGGCGAGAGTCGCCAAGAGCGTCGCGACCGCCGGACCCACAATCGGGATGTTTTGCTCCCGCGCGAGCGCCTCCATCTCCATGATGACGGGATCGCGCGGCGGGAGCAGCTCGCGGATGTACCGGTCGAGCTCGGAACTGTAAAGCGGCGTCATGCGCTGAATATAGCGCTGGAGAGATCCGCGGGAGGAGCTCCCGACGATCCTGCGTTCCCGACCGGATTCCTTCTCGAGCCGCGCCCTCCGTATAATCCGCCGACGTGTCCGCGCTCGAGAGGCTTCTCGGGGAGTTTCCGGCCGCCGAGATGGAGCGGCTCGTCGAAACGCGCCGCGACTTGCACCGGTATCCCGAGCTTGCCTTCGAAGAGACGCGAACCGCGAGAGTCGTCGCCGAACGGTTGACGGAGGCGGGATTCTCTCCACGGACGGGAATCGGTAAGACCGGGGTCTTCGCCGACTCGCCCGCAGACCGTCGGGACGACCGGATTCTTCTTCGCGCCGACATGGATGCCCTGCCTCTCAAGGAAGAGACGGGCGCTCCGTACGCGTCGACCGTTCCGGGAAAAATGCACGCCTGCGGACACGACGGACACGTCTCCATCGCGCTCGCGCTCGCGGGGCGGCTGTCCGGCAGGCCCGAGGCCCGGCGTCTGCGATTTCTCTTTCAGCCGGCCGAGGAGGGAGCGGGCGGCGCCGAAGCTTGCGCTCGAGACGGCGCGCTCGAGGGAGTCGCATCGGCCTTTGGGCTGCACCTCTGGAATCAGCTTCCCGTCGGAAAGGTCGGCCTCAACCGGGAAGCGCTCATGGCGGCGGTGGACGAGTTCTCCATCGAAGTGACCGGGCCGGGAGGCCACGGCGCGTCCCCTCACGAGACCTACGACACGATCCTGGGCGCTGCCCGCATCGTCGAGGCGTTGCAGTCGATCGTGGCGCGCGAAATCTCGCCGCTCGACTCCGCGGTCGTCACGGTCGGGAGCATTCAAGGCGGCTCGGCGTTCAACATCATTCCTTCGCAGGTCCGCCTGACCGGGACCGCGCGGTCCTTCACCGAAGCGACCGGACGCGCCCTTCCCGAGAAAATCGAGCGGGTCGTCGCCGGAACGGCGCACGCGGCCGGAGTGAGCGCCAAGCTCCACTATCGCCGGGTCAATCGCGCCACGGTCAACAACAAGAAAATGGCGGAGCTCGTCATCGACGTCGCGAGCCGTCTGCTCGGCCCCGAAAACGTCGAGACCGACTCACGCACTCTCGGCGGCGAAGACATGTCGGTCTTCCTCGCCCGAGTTCCCGGCTGCTTCTTCTTCGTGGGATCCGCTCCCGAAGGCGAGCACCGGCCGCACCACTCTCCCCGCTTCGACCTCGACGAGAGAGCGCTGGCGATCGGCTTGCGCCTGTTTGAAGAAGTGGCCCTCGAAGCGGCGAGGAGACTGTAGCTGTCAGCCGACAGCTTTCAGCTTTCGGCCGTGCTCGATGTCTTGTCTGGTTGAAAGCTGAGAGCTGATAGCTGAAAGCTCCATCGTGAATCTCACCCTCCTTCTTCTCCTCTGTTATCTGGCGAGTGTCTTCCTCATCGGGGCGCTCTCCCGGCGGCGGGCCGGGCGCGACGAAGCCTCGTACTTCGTCGCGGACCGGTCTTTCCGCACGTTTTGGGGATTCATCGGACTCGCCTCGCTCACGACCGGTGGCTCGACCACGATTGCGCTCGCGGCATTCGTCTATGTCCACGGTATCTCCGGAATCTGGCTCGACCTGGCCGGTGCTTTGGGACTCCTCGCTCTGTCGCTCACCATCGCGGGACGGGTCCGCCGGGAGGGCGCCGTCACGCTGCCCGAGATCATCGGCCGCTACTACGGCGCCCGAGCCCGTTGGGCCGCGGCCGCGCTCGTTCTCGTTTCCGAGATCGTCTGGTTCGCTCTCTTGATCGAGGCGACCCAGGTGGTTCTGACTGCGGCGTTCGGGCTCTCGCCGATCCCCGCCATCGTCGGATCGACGGCGGTCTTCGTGCTCTACACCAGCCTGGGGGGCCAGTTCGCCGTCGTACGCACCGACCTGGTTCAGTACGGTCTCATGGTCGTGGGGATACCGGGAGTCGCTCTCGCGAGCGCGCTCTCGCACGCAAGCGTCCTCCGGGATCTTCCGCACGACGTCTGGAGCTTTCCGGTCTCGCCCACGCTGTCGGCTTCGGCGGTCGCCGCGCTTCTGGTGACGATCGGCCTGCCGCATCTGGTCGGGAGCGACGTGTACGCCAAGCTTCTTTCTTGCCGCGACGAGGCGACGGCGAGGCGAGCGGCGCTGCTCGCATCGGCGTCCAAGCTCGTTTTCGGGCTCTCGGTCGGAGTGATCGCCCTGGTCGCGAGAGCCGCGCTGCCCGCGGGACCGGCCATCGAGACGCTGCCGCGGGCCGTGATCGCGTTCGTCCCGGCTGCTCTGGCGTCGCTCGTTCTCGTCTGTCTGGTCGCGACGATGCATTCGTCCGCCGACGCGGTCCTTCTTTCGGCAGCCGCGGTGACCGCGCGCGACCTCGTGCCGCCGGCGATCGGGCGTCCGATGCCCCTCCTGGCGGCCCGATTGCTTTCGCCGATCTACGGCGCACTGGGACTCTTCGTGGCGCTCGCGATGAATCGCAACGTGATCGAGACGTTGAAGCTCGGCTACTCGATCTTCGCCGCGGGTCTGATCCTTCCCGTTCTCGCCGCGTTTCTCCCGGGATCGCGAGGAACGTCGCCGCGCGCCGCAGTCGCGGCCATGGTCGCGGGAGGCGCCACCGCCGCCCTCGGGCGCTTCTTCCCTGCTTTGACCCTGGGCCATGATCCCGTGATCGTGGGAACCGGGATCAACCTGCTGTGTCTTCTGCCATCGCTGGCCGGGCGGCTCCGGAAGGCGCGCGCCGAGCTCCCGGCGGCGTCCGCCGAGCTCTGAGACCTCTGCTATCGTTTCGCACGATGAGCCGCACCCGCCTCGCGGCCGCCGCCGCGGCGCTGTGCCTGGCCGCGCGGGTCGGGGCAGGCCAACCCGAAGACCCATCCCCCCCGAAGGGCGAGTACACCGATTCGGTGCACCGTTTCTTTCCGGATCTGGACGCGCGCTTGAACGCCGTCCGCTACGGCCGCTGGCGAGCGCTGGAGATCGCCTGGGTCTCCGGAATCGACGCAGAGACCGACCAGGAGTTTTCGTCCTACTTCCTCCGCCTGATCCGCCAGCCGCCGCGCTTCGATCCCGAGGCGCAACGAGTGGCTCCTCGATTCGCGCGCGAGGCCATCCCCCTCTTCCGAGCTCTGCGGTGGGGACAGGTCTTCGAGGCGCAGGTTCTCGACATTCTCGCTTCTCCCGACTCGACTCCCGCCCTGGCGGAACAGAGGACGAACCGGCTTCTCGCGATCTACCGACGGGAACCGTCGGCCATCCTCACTCCGCCGGCGGAAGACGCTTCCTCGCCGGCGATCGCTGCGGCGCCCGCCTCGGCCCGAATGCTCCTCGCCGGAACGCGGTTCTTTGCTCTGGCGGCCGAGGACCTCGCCGCTTCCGATTTCGGCCAGCAGCGCTGGCAGGTCAAGAAGACACTGGATGCGTACGACTTCGCACCGTCCGAAGCGGTGCCGGTCGAAGCCACCACCTACAAAGTGTCCGCGCCCACCGTCGAGAAACGCTTTCCCCAGATCGCCGATCAGCTGGACCGAATCGCTTTGCTGCGTCGCGAGCTCTTCGGAGCCCTGGTCTCCCGCCCGACGAGTCGGCAGGAGCGGCGCGAACGGATCCGTCGCGTGGATGCGCTGGCACGGCGATGGGGACTCCTGGCGAAGGACAAGCCGTGACAGGCCGTCCGCGCGGCGTCTGGAGGATACGGAGCGGCGCCGCCCTGGCCGTTCTCCTGATCGCCGCCGCCGCGCGCGCCCAGATCGTCAACGAGCTCGAGCTGGAGCGGCCGCTCACGATGGAGGACGCGCATCCGCTTCCCTATCGCGCCGTGTCGAGCTCGGTCGACTGGACGTCGAACTGGCGGGAGGGTCGAAACGACTACGGCCCCGGTTTCTCCTTCACCTACGGGCTGGCTCGCGCGCTCGAGGTCGGCGCGGCGGTCCGATACGTCTCGAGCCCCGACGTCAACGCAACGCGGGGCATCTCTTCGGGCGATCTCAATCTCCACGCGCTCTATGGCATCACTCCCGAGACCGCCTCGCTGCCCGCCCTCGCGTTCCGCGTCGGCGTCGAGTTCCCGACCGGCCTCGACTCGAAGGGGACCGACCTGCGCCTGGGAGGGCTCGCGACACGGACCTTCGGCGCCGTCCGGCTGCACGCGAATTTCGGATGGACGCGGCTCGGCGACACCGGCCCGACGGAGCGGAAGGACCGGCTGGAAGGAGTCGCGGGGTTCGATGTCATCACGAGCCCCAGGGGGGTGACCGACACGCTCCTTCTGGGAGACGTCGTCGTCCGCACCAATCCGGTCCGAGACGCCGAGACGATCGTGACGCTCGAAGCGGGCGGGCGGTTCCGCATCGGCAGCCGGACCGTCTTCTTCGCCGGGATGGGGTCGGATGTGACCGGAAGCCACGACCGGGCGAAGTTTCGTCTGCGCGCCGGAATTACCTACGTGTTTTAGTCGTGATTCCTCAGGGACGCCGATCTTCCGGCGCAAACCCCCGGCACTGGTCCGCTTCCCTTGGAGGCACGCTCCGGCACGGCCTCGCAGATTCCCGACTAGCCGTCGCTGGTCGCTCGGTCGCAGGCTGATCAAGACTAAGAGCTTTGCTCGGCGTGCTCCCTCGCTCATCGCCTCCTGCGGGAAGCGGCCCCGACCGGGATCTCCCCCCGCGAGAAGCCTCAAAGGAAGGGCGGGTGACGCCGGACGAAGGCCTTGCGTGCGCGCGGAGGCACCCTCCCTCAGCCGCTGCGCACGCTCAGGCCGGAGCGACGCACGCGAGGTGGCCGGCGGCAGGACCCGCCCGACTTTTTCAGAACAAGACGTTGAGAGTGGACGGCTAGCCCGAGGGGACAGCTATCGCATCAGCGTCAGCGGCGCTTCCTCCAGGCACTCGAGGGGAGTGTCCTTCTGTCCGCGCAGGGCAGCGATCTCCCAGAAGCTCTTTTCCCCTTCCCACTCCCGCACCGGTTGATAGAGCACGGCATGCGCGTGGCACCCGCCCTGCCGATCGAAATAGACGATTGCGACGCCCGAGGCCTTGGTGCCGATGCGAGGTCGAATCGCGTCCGGATATCGCTTGCGGATGACCTCGACCGGATCGAGCGTCCAGGGCTCGGCCGGCTCTTTCTTTTCCCGCCGAAGCCGATCGATGTCGGTCGCGAAGGTTGGCTGGTGGACCAGGCCCCAATAGGCGAGCTCGACGTCGGACCGATCGCTGAAGGGCTCCTCGATCGACTCGGAGTACACCCGGAAACGATTCTCCCCGAACACGAAGAAGGACTTGAGCGTGAAGCTGCGGTACCGCGATGGGAGCTCGCGGTTGACGAACGTGTCCACGGCGAGGCGACGGACGATTCCGTTGGGGTCGACCGAGACGTCCGCGCTGGCACGGGGAAGCCCGAGGGAAAACGTCGTCTCGAGCTTGCCGTTGACGAGGCGATACACGTAGGTCTCGTTCAAACCGGACTCGCCGGGGTGAAGGATCTGGAGCACGACCTGCGGCCGATCGTCGAAGCGGAATCGGATCGTGCGAAACGCCATCAGCTGGTCGCAGGTCGAGAGATCGTCGCTCTGGCCGCAGCGCAGCGGCACGTGCACGGCGAGCAGGGTCTTCCACTCCTCCCCGGACCGCTTGAGCACCGCGAGGATCGGGCTCTCGAAGGGGAGCCTCTGTCTCGACACGAAGTCGACGGTCATCGTGTCGTCGAAAATCTTCTTGACCGTGCCGATGCCCTCGATCAGCACCTCGGCTTCGCCGTCGCGGTCGAGGTCGACCTCCTCGATGCGGAGAAGCCGCGAGAACGCGATCTCCGGGCTCGGAAAACGATTGACCCGCGTCGGGGAGGCGACTCCCTTGCGGGTGTCTTTGACCCGAGGCGGCGGTTCCGGAGTCGGCAGCGGCGTGGGAGCGGGAGTCCGCGCGGCCGCGAAGAGCGCGCCCGTTCCCGCCGCCAGCGAGAGCAGAACGCCGGCGGCCGTGACCCCGACCCGAATTGTTCGGCGCATCTGCGGGAATGGTAGCGAAACAGGGGAAGATTGGCGACAGAAAGATCGACCGAAGGCACTCGGAGAGCGTCGCGGATAATAGCGCCCTTGCGCATTTTCGATTGTCACGTGCATGTCCAGCCCTGGGACCAGATGCGTCCCGAGGTGCGGGCGACCATGTCTCGACAACGGACCGACCTCGACGAGCTCTCGCGGGCTCTGTCTGATCCCGAGGCTCTCCTGGCGCTTCTCGACGAACAGGGCGTCGAGCGGGCCGCGCTCGTCAACTATGTCGCGCCCGACGTCATGGGCTTCACCCCAGCCGTCAACGATTGGGTCTCGCGTTTCGTCCGCGAACACGAAGATCGGCTCGTGGCGATCGGCAGCGTGAATCCGCGGTTTACGCGCGATGGTGCGGGAGAGACCGAGCGTCTCTTCGCGCAGCTCCACATCCGGATGCTCAAGATCCATCCCCCGCATCAGCTCTTCGCCGCCAATGCCTATCGCGACGGGCTCGAAGGCCTGGCCGGCGTCTATGCGAAGGCGCAGGAACACGGCCGGCCCGTCATGATTCACACGGGGACCTCGATCTTTCCGGGCGCCCGAAACCGGTACGCCGATCCGAT
>DATDNV010000371.1:0-6550 GCA_036518075.1 Thermoanaerobaculia bacterium | reverse complement strand
CTGCCCAACGTCGACTTGACTGGCGGCTGGATGGAGAGGAGCCGCACGCTCGACGGCAGCGCCCTGATCTCGAGCCTCTATCTCGACGCGGTCACCTATTCGGGGGTGAGCGTGGGCGATCTGCTCAAGACGATCAGTGCGACGACGTCCGTGGAGCGGATGGACAGGACCTATGACGCGAGCGTGACGGCGCGGCAGCTCGGCCCCGTCGCGGTCAACGCCGGGTGGTCACAGACTCAACAAAACGTCCAGGTGACCCCGGACGCATCGGAAATCGTCGTGCCGGGAGGACAGGGCGGCCACTTTGGACGCACCGTGAACACCTACGGCGGAGGCGTCACGTTTACCCAGTTCGGTCTGACGCTGGGCGGCGACTACCGGCGAGACGAGGCCGACCAGCAGATCTTTCGAAGCGATTACATCAACCGGGATCGTTACAAGTTTCGGGCTGCGTATTCGTGGGCGGACACGATTCGTATTGGCGGGACCTGGCAGGAGACGCACGCCAACGACGGCGACGTGGTCGGAGTCGGGTACGACACGAAAGTGCGCGAGATCGCGGCGGACCTGGAAGTCACGCTCTTGAAAAAAACGCTCACATTGAACGCCTCCGGCGGAGAGTTCAAGGTCGACCGCAACATCCTCATTCGCGTCCCCCAGGACTTCACCATCGAAAACCAGAATCAGCACGAGATGGGTCACACCTGGGGAGGCGGTGCGAATTGGGTCTACAAACGCCTCATGCTCGAAGCCGCCTATCTCTGGTTCCAGAACGGCGGGTCCATTCCCTTCACCGTGGAACGGGCGCGCGTGCGGGCGGAGGTGGGGGTGGCCGCCCACTGGAGCGCGGTCGGCGAGTGGTGGCACGACAACTACGACGAGAACGCCGCCTTCGATCAGGCGGGTCCCCTGGCCGACTATCGCGCGAATCGGTATTACGTCGGAGTTCGGTGGAAGCCCTAGCACGAAAGGGCAATCGCCGCTGACGATCACTGATGCTAGGATCTGGCCCCAACAAAGGAGGAACTCGATGGGGAACAGAGTGTCGCGGCTGGGCCTTGCGGTGATCGCGCTCTTTTCCGTCGGCTGGCTCGTGTTGTCGGACTACTCATCGGCAGACATGGCCATCCAGAAGCAGGCGAAGGCGGCCGGCATTCCGGCCGACAACTGCCTCTATTGCCACAACGAGAAGCTTCCGAAAAAGGATGCGGTCACGCACAACGACCGCGGCAAGTGGCTCGTAGCCGAGAAAGCCAAGCGCAACGCGAAGACAGCCGATGGCGCGTGGCTGAAGGATTACCCGGCTGACAAGAAGTAAATCTTCCCTTTCGTGATGGAGGCGACAGAATGAGACGACGCGGATCGAGCCTCGGTCTCGCCGCAATCCTGCTCGGCTGGATTGGCTGGATGTCTCTGCCGAATACCTCTCTGGCCAACCTGCCGATTCAGAAGAAGGCCAAGGAATTGGGATTTCCCGCCAACAACTGCCTCTATTGCCACAACGAGAAGCTCCCGAAGAAGGACGCTTTCTCCCACAACGACCGCGGGAAGTGGCTGGTCGCCGAGAAAGAGAAGCGAGGCGCGAAAGAGGTCGATCCGGCCTGGCTGAAGGACTACCCGGGCGACAAGAAGTGAAGGCGCGACGCCTCTCGGCGCTGGGCTGGCTGGCGGCGGGAACGCTCCTCGCGGATCCTCGGGAATTCGGAGTTCCGCAACCGCATGGTTGGGTCGGCACGACGAACCAGTGGGTCCAGGGCGTCGGGATCGTTTTCGCCGTCTTCAACCTGATTCTGTTGGCGGTCATCTGGAGGCTGATCTCCAAGCGCGGCGTGACCGCCATATCCAAGGCGCTCCTGTTCGGGGCGATCATGGTGGTTCCTCTGGTCGTGATCTTCCTCGCGACCGCTCACGGCATGGGGGAATCGATGACGGTCGAGGCCTGCGGACACTGCCACGTCATGGATGGACATGTTGCGGACCTGAAGAATCCCAAGAGCGACTCGCTCGCCGCGATTCACTATCAGAATCGGTTCATACAGACGAACCATTGCTATACCTGCCATTCGGATTACGGGATGAACGGGACCGTTCGAGCCAAGCTTGACGGGCTCGGACACACGTTCCGCAACCTCACCGGCAAATACGAGCTGCCCCTGAAGATCGCCCATCCTTATTCGAACGTCCGCTGTCTCTCCTGTCACGGCGGCGCGAAACGATTTCTGGAGAAACACGACAAGGACATCCTTCCCGATCTGCTCACGGACAAGAGCTCGTGTCTTGATTGTCACGGCCCCGCACACAAAGGGGAAGGGGCACCTACCAAGCAGGCGATGCGATGAATCAGGAGAACAGGCGACCGATTACCAGGTTGCATGTCTTGCGACTCGCCATCGTCTTGACAGCGGTGACGATTGTCCTCGCCCTTTCGCTTCTCATCAAGGAAACCGCCTATGTCTTCTCGGCCTTCATGTTTTTGGGGCCGGTGCTCCTTCTCGCGGCTGTTTTGCTTCTCGGGTACGTCATCTTCTCGGAGTTACGCGACAAGCAGGTGATCTGAGGACGTGGGGGACAGGAAGCCGGCGAGTCCGGCGGAGAACTTCTCCCGAAGACGCTGGGTTTCTTGGTTCCTGGGCGGAAGCCTCGGAGCCACTCTCGCTTCGTTTGCCTATCCCGTCATCCGATATCTGATTCCGCCGGAGGCTTCCGAGCCATCGCTCACGGAGTTCGAGCTCGACGTGAAGGCCTCCGACGTGGCCCCGAATACAGGAAGAATCATTCCCGCGGGAGGCAAGCCCGTTCTCCTCTTTCGGACAGCGGCCGGAGAACTGAAAGCGTTGACCGCCAAGTGCACCCATTTGGACTGCACCGTTCAGTACCGAACCGAGCGGTCGGACGTCTGGTGCGCCTGTCACAACGGAACTTACGACCTCAACGGTCAGAACGTCTCGGGCCCACCCCCTCGTCCATTGACTCCGCTCGAAGTGAAGCTTCGAGGAGACAAGATTGTCCTCAAGCTCGTCTGACGCCTCCGGTTTCGTGTCGCGCTTGAGAGCCTGGGCGGTCGAGAGCCTGGGCTGGGACGACCTCGCGCACCTCGCTGCCAAGAAGGAAGTGCCGATTCACCGTTACACGATCTATTACTACCTGGGAGGCATGGCGCTCTTTCTCTTCAGCGTGCAGGTGGCGACCGGGATCCTCCTTCTTCTCTATTACCGTCCGAGCGCCTCGGAGGCGTTCGAAAGCGTTCAGTACGTGATGGCGGACGTCCCGTTCGGCTGGCTGGTCCGATCCATTCACTCCTGGGGAGCGAATCTGTTCGTCGCGGTCATCGTTTTTCACGCCGTGTCGGTGTTCTTCCTCAAAGCCTATCGGCGGCCTCGAGAAATGACGTGGGTGACGGGAGCGGTTCTGCTTTTCCTGGCTCTCGGATTCGGGTTTTCCGGGTACCTGCTCCCCTGGAACACGTTGGCCTATTTCGCGACGAAGGTCGGGACCGATGTTCCTGCCCAAATCCCGGGGATTGGCCATCTGCTTTCGCGCATCCTTCGGGGGGGCTCGGACGTGACGGGAGCGACGCTCTCCCGCTTCTATGGAATTCATATCGCGATTCTTCCCGCGCTCACGACTGTTTTTCTCGGAGCCCATCTGATTCTGGTTCAGCGTCACGGGATGAGCATTCCGACCAAGGTGGACCGGAACGGCAAGATCCGCGCGATGCCATTCCTGCCGGACTTTCTCCTGCGGGACAGCGTGGGCTGGCTGATCGCCGTCGCGGTGCTCGCCGCGCTTGCGGCGTTCTGGCCCTGGGAACTCGGCGTGAAGGCCGACCCATTCGCTCCCGCGCCCGCCGGCATCAGGCCGGAGTGGTATTTCCTCTGGACGTTCCAGGGTCTCAAGTATCTGCCGGCGAAGGTTCTGGGGATTCCGGGTGAGACGCTGGGTGTTCTGCTTCTCGGAGCGGTCGCGGGCGTCTTCGTCATTCTTCCTTTTCTGGACCGCAAGAACTCTCGTTCATGGAATGTCGTCGCCATCCTCGCTTTGTGCGGCATGGCTCTGCTGACCGTCTTGTCACTCTTACCGGCCAAGGCCTCTCCGTGAAGACGCGGTGGCTGGTGCTCGCGGCTGCGGCCGCGTTGCTCGCGCCGTTTGCCGCGGCCGCCGAATCCTCAACGTCCCGGCCGACGAAGAAACCGGCGCCGACGACGACGTGCATCGACTGTCATCTCGCGCTGGACGATCCTTCCGTGACTCCTCCCGCAAAGCTCTTTCAGGGAGACGACGTCCACGCCAAGGCCGGTTTCACGTGTGTGTTCTGTCATGGCGGGGACGGCGCGGCGAGCGACCAGGAACTCGCGCACGACAAGAAGAAGGGATTCATCGGCAAGCCGGCGCCGCGCGACATTCCTCAGGTCTGCGGCAAGTGTCATTCCGACGCCGCGGTGATGAAGCAGTTCAACCCGTCGCTGCGCGTGGATCAGCTGGCGGAGTACCGGACGAGCGGCCACGGAAAGAAGCTCGCGGAAGGGGATACGCACGTGGCTCAATGCGCGAGTTGCCACGGTGCTCACGGGATTCTGCCGGTCAAGGACTCTCGCTCTCCGGTCGCGACGCGGCACATCGCCGAGACCTGCAAGCGGTGCCATGGTGACGCCGCGCTGATGGCCACTTACAAATTGCCTTCCGACGTTTACTCGAAGTACACGAAGAGCGTTCACTACCAGGCGCGAGTCAAGGGAGACCTTTCGGCTCCGACGTGCAACTCCTGCCACGGAAACCACGGAGCAGCCCCGCCGGAGGTTGGGTCGGTCGCCAATGTCTGCGGGACTTGTCATGCGACGTTCGCGGAGCAATTCAAGGTCAGCCCGCATTGGGAGGCATTCAAGGAGCTTGGACTCCCCGGCTGCGTGACCTGTCACGAGAACCACGAGATCGTGAGGCCGACCGAAGCGTTTCTTTCCGAGGGGTCCGAGAGCAGGTGCTCGAGCTGCCACGAGCCAAGCTCTCCCGGCGGGAAGGCCGCTGCCGAGATGCGTGCGGATCTTCTCAGCCTGGCGACGGAGACCCAGCAGGCGCGGCAGACGCTGGAGCGCGCGGCGGAGGCCGGCATGGAAGTCTCGAAGATTCGCTTCTCGCTCAGCCAGGCGGACGACGCCCTGACCCGGGCGCGGGCGAGCATTCACCGGTTTCAGGTCGCCGCCGTCCGCGAGAATGCAGCAGCCGGGCTCTCCGTGGCGAAATCCGCTCACCAAGCCGCTAATCGGGCGCTCGCGGAGCGTGACTACCGGCGCCGCGGGCTGTTCGTCTCGCTCGCTCTCATCCTCGCGACGATCGCCTCCTTGCTCGCGGCGATCCGAGAGAGAGAGAGGCGGCGGTCCGAACGAGGAGTCTCCTAGTCAGACGGCTCCGGCACCGCGGAGCGGCTTCGCAGGAGGCGCGGCGCGGCGAGAAACGCCAATCCATAGAAGAGGAATCCGACGAACAGGGTGGCGGCGCGTCCGTGCGGCAGGTCCTCGACGAGAAGCTTGGCGGTGGCCAGGAGCAGGACGGCGTAGACCAGCCCGGTGAATTCCGGCAGGGTGGTCCAACGACGTCCGCTCGCCAGCGCCAGCGCGGCTCCCGCCAGAACGGCCATGCGCAACGCGGCGATGCCGCCGGAATCGGAGCCCGGCGGCGCGCCACCCGCGAGTGGGCGGAGAGCGCCGACGACGAGCGCGCCGCCGCCGGCGACAACGATTGAGAGCAGGACCGACCGCGGAAATCGCATCGTCGCCGCCGCGGCGCCGCCGTTCTCCCGAGCCAGAAGGACGTATCCGGCGGCCGCGATTCCTATCGTGATGAGGCCTGGTCCGGTGACGGGAGAAAAGAGGCTGCTGGCAGGGGCGGCAAACGCCTCCCACGACACCCGAAGGAGCCCGGTCCGCCAGGCAGCCGCAACGCAATAGAAGGAACTGTGAACGGCGAGCGTCAGCCGCCCGAACCGGGCGGCGAGGAAAGCGGTGGCGAACGCGAGCGCTGCCCAGAAGAGACCCAGCGCGGCGCCGCCTCCGAAGAGGCCAGCTCCGGCGAGCGTCAGCCCGAGCGCCAGCGTCGCGTAAAAAGAGAAGTTGCGGCCCTGTCCCTGCTGCCGCTCCACGAAAACGAAAGCGAGCGCGTAACAGATCGCGCCGATCCCGAGCGCGGATCCTCCAAGCATCGCAAGCGCCTGAGGATCCCGCCGCTCCACAGCGGCGGCTCCCCCCAGACCGATGGCGAGTGCGGCGATCGTTTGCACGATCTCGAAAGAGGTCACGTCGCGTCGCCGGAGGACGGTGCGCAAACCGAAGCTGCCGAGATAGAGGAACGGAAGCGCAAACGCGATCCAGAGAAAGGGGGTTTCCGACGTGCGAGCATCGGGCGCCGCGGGGGAGAGGATGAGGTGCGCCGCCGTAACGAGCACGAGGAGATCGACGGCGATGGCCGCGGGCCACCGCAGGACATGCCAATGACGGGATCCATACGCGAACCACACGCTGGTGATGCCCACGGCCAGCAGGCAGGAGGCGAACGGCTC
>DATDNV010000370.1:0-5555 GCA_036518075.1 Thermoanaerobaculia bacterium | reverse complement strand
ACTTTGGACTTCGGACTCGCATTACTTCAGATACCCGAGCGACTTCAGACTCTCCAGATACTCGCGGTCGGTGACTCTCGAGGGCGAAGTCAGTGGAGAAGCGCGAAGGCCGTAGGTCGGCACCGTCGCCGTTTCGAACTGGCCTGCGGCGAAAAGCTCCGCGAGCGGCCGCCCCGGCAAGTCCTGAGCCACGGGAACGCCCGCGCGGGCGAGGATCGACGGGGCCACGTCCTCGAGCCGCGCGCGGCGCATGCTCCAGGGCGCGAACCCGTCGAACGTGACCATCCGTCCAAGGGCGTTGGCGCTCGGATGGCTGTCGACGGCCAGGATCACGAGAGCCGACCCACCCGCGATCGCGCGTGAGACCTCGTCCTCGAGAAACAGGTGGACCTCGTCGGCGGCCGCCGGTCGGCGCTCCCGATCCTCGCGCAGGATGTCGAGTCCGGGAAGGTAGAGGGTCTGGAGAGACTGGCCGGTTCTCTCCCGCCGAAAAGCCGCGATCGCGTCCCGGTTGGCCGTGAATCCATCGGCCGCCCGGGCCAGGATCTCTTCGTTCCCGATGACCGTCGCTCCCGGCCAGGGTCCTGACGCCCACCATCCGACCGCGAGCGTCGGCAGCCCGGCGGATGCGGTGATCTCCCAGAACGCCAGGCTCTTTCGATCGCGCGGCGATACAGGGGCTGTGGATACGACTCGGAGACGAGGACCGAATCCGCGAAGGTACCAGGCGGTCCCCAGCGGCGGCCGCAGCGTCTGCGGCGAGCCCAACGGACGAACGCGCTCGAGCGCCCGAACTCCGTGGCGGGATGCGGCGACTCCGGTCGCGAGGTCGGTCCAGATCTCAGGGGGAGATCCCGCATTCGCGGGCCACCACGCGGTCCTCCCCTTGGCCAGGAGAGCCCGCAAGCCGGTCATGCGGTCGGCCGGCTCGGAGTCGAGAGCCAGGCCGTCGACCCCGATGACGACGACCGGGACTGCGCGGTGACTCGGCCGAGGCGGCGTGACCGGCTCCGGCTGGCGGCGGGAGGCGAAGATCGCGACCGCCGCGAGCACGCCAATCACCGCGGCCCCGAAAAAAACCCTGCTGCGCGGCCGCGCCGGCAACAGATGCGAATGGGCATAGGCGCGAGCCAGAAATCCTGTCCGCGCGCTCCGTGCGAGCAGAAGCGCCGCGATCGCGACCGGGGCGCCCCAGAGGAGCGCTGCCGGTTGAATCTCCCGCATCAGACTCCAGACTCCGCCGATCCAGAGAAGGAACACGGCGGCCGCCGCAGCGAGACCCAGGCCGGTCGCGGCTCCCGCCGATGCCCGCGAGCGGTCGGCCCAGACCGCGGTGAGACCCGCCAGGACCGCGGCGGGAATGAGATCGGCAAGAAAGACATGGGCCACGAGAGCCGCCACCGCCGCCGGTGAGGACCCGAACCCGGGCTCCGCGGTGTCGACCGCGGCGAGCGCCGCGAGGGCGGCGGCGAACGCTCCGAACAGGACGGCCGGGAGCAGGAGGCCACCTCGTCCCTCCAGGGCCCGCCGAAAAACGAAGCGTTCGACTCGTCCGTCGAGATAGCCGAGGTCGCGCAGGCGCCTGCGCGCTTCTTCGAGGCCGATCGGGGAAGGCGAATCCACCTGCGAAGACTCTCGGGTCACCGGCGGGGAGTCAAGTGAGCGAACGCGGCCGGCGCGCCAGGGGCTGGAGCGCGGGACGAACGCGTCACGACCGGCGATCGCGAACGACGCGCGCGAGGTCCGCCAGGACGTCTCCTCGGGAGCCGAACGGACCGAGCGCGCTCACGGCCGCTCGGAGCAACTCGTCCACGAGCTCGCGCGACGCGCCCGCGCCGATGAGAGCGGCGAAGTTGGCGCGGTGAGCGTCACGATGCGTGTCCTTGCCGATGAGATCGGGATCTCCTTCCAGATCGAGCAGGTCGTCGGTGATCTGAAAGGCGAGGCCCAGATTCCGCGCGAACAGGGTCAACGAAGTCAGCGTGCGGTCGCTCGCGCCGCCGGACATCGCGCCTCCGCGCACGGCCGCCACGAAGAGCGCTCCGGTTTTGCGCGCGTGGATCGCCTCCATCTCTTCCAGTGTGAGACGCGCGGGATTCGCCGCCAGGTCCGCGGCCTGTCCGGCGCAACATCCTTCCGCCCCGATCGCCGCGGCGAGCTCGCCCGCGACGCGGGCGCGAGTGGCCGACGACATCCGTGGCGCGGACGCCACGATCTCGAAGGCCCGGGCCACCAGCGCGACGGAGACGAGCTCTGCGGTCGCCACTCCGTAAGTGACGTGGAGCGCCGGCTTGCCGCGGCGGCGCCTCGCGTTGTCCATCGAGGGAAGGTCGTCGAGAACGAGCGAGGCCGCGTGCAGAAGCTCGACGGAAACTGCGACCGCCATCGCCGCGGGAGCCGGACCGCGCACGAGCCGCGCGGCCGCGAGAGTCACGAGCGGGCGCAGCCGCTTGCCCGGAGAGAGGACCGCCTCTTCGAGGCCGCCGGAGAGCGCGGGCGAGCGCTCTGCACGAGGAGGGAGGCTCCGCGCGAGCTCCTCTTCCAGGCCGGGTCGCGTCTGCTCGGCGAAGAGGTCGAAGCTCGGGCGCTCCGCCGCGAGATTCTTCGGACTACGCGGCGAAGCTCGCCACCGCCTCCGGCTCCGACTCATAGACGTCGAAGACCGTGATGAGCTGCGTCACCGTCAGTACGTCGTTGATCTTCGGCGGAAGGTGGAGGAGCTTGAGCTTGCCTCCCTTGTTCGTCACGGAGGTGTAGCACCCGACGAGCTCGCCAATGCCGGACGAGTCGATCGTCGTCACGTCCTGCATGTTGATCAGAATGTTCTTCTTGCCCTCGTCCACCAGCTTGTTGATCGTCTCTCGCAGCTGGACGTCGCCCGATCCGATCGTGATCTTGCCTTTGAGGTCCAAGATCTGAACGCCGCCCTTGACCTCGCGAACGCTCGTCTTCATCGTTTCTTCTCCTCCTCCTTCTGCGTGCCCCCGAGAAGCTTCTTCGACAGCCGGATCTCCATGCCGCCGCCATCCACCTGGCGGAAGGCTACCTCATCCATGAACGTCTTCATGTAGAAGATTCCGCGGCCCGAGGTTTTCAGACGATTTTCAGGCGCCAGCGGGTCGGCGACGCCCTTGGGATCAAATCCCGGCCCCTCGTCCCGGACCCGGATCTTCAGGGTGTCGTCGGTGACTTCCATCTCGAGATGAACGCGTTTACCCAGATCCTGGGAGTTGCCGTGCTTGATGGCATTGGCGAGGGCCTCCCTCAAGGCCATCAGGATCCAGTGGCGGGTCTCCTCGGGGAGCTCATACCCCTCGATCAGCTTGCCGCAAAGGTGCTGAGCCATTTCGATGTTCTCGAAACGGCTGGAGAGCGACATCCGGATCGGGCCGGTCTTGTCGGAAGGGCGCGGCGAGCTGATTGCCATGCACGTTTTGGGTCCGGCGGATCTTAGTCGAAATGAGGCCGTCCGTCGACCGGAGGCTCGCCGGAGCGCCCGGGAGCGGCATGCTACCCTGCCCCGGATGCGGTCTCGACGGATCCTCGCGGCCCTGGCGGCGGCCGCCGCCCTCGCGCTGGGCGCGACCGCGCTCTTGCCCGCTCGCGTCGAGGAGGTCGCCCGCTCGGTCGAGCAGGTCCGCGGACGCCGTTTCGAGCACGCGGTGCCAGCCTCCGAAATCGATACCACGGAGCTCCGCCGGATCCTGAAATCCAAGATCGGCGAGTCCTTTCCCGCCTCTCCCGCCGACACACTGCGCACCCTCGCCGCATTCGGCTTCATCGAGGATTCCCCCGATCTGCTGGACAAGCTCGTCGACCTGTACGTGTCGCAGGTCATTGCGTTTTACGATCCCGAGCCCAAGCGGTTCTTCGTCGTGAAAGGCGCGGACAAGACGCTCGGGTCGAGCGGCCTGGGACCCGGCGCTTCCGACATGGCCGAAAGGCTCATCTTCTCTCACGAGCTCACCCATGCCCTCCAGGACGAGACACTGAAGCTCGATCGCCGGCTGAAAGAGCTGAAGGACGACGGGGACCGCGCCTTAGCGCTGGAGTGTCTTCTCGAAGGCGAGGCCACGCTGGTCATGGTGCGGGTCATCCTCGCCGACATGCCCGAGGCCGGCGAGCAGGTCGAAGAGTCCCTGGAGCCGCTCCTGACTCCGGGCGCGCTCGAGAAGGCAAACATTCCGAAAGATCTTCCCGACTACTTCGTCGAGCAGCTCTTCTTCCCTTACTCCGACGGGACTGCCTACGTGCGCCGGGCCTGGAAGCGCCGCGGGTGGGCCGAGGTCGACCAGCTCTGGAAGACCCCTCCGATCTCGACGGCCGAGATTCTTCACGACGGTGTCCATTTCTCTCCGGCCACAGGCCTTCTGCCGGCCGACGGCGCGGGGCTTGCGCCGGCCGGAATGCGCTTTCTTTACGCCGACACGCTGGGAGAGTGGTCGATCCGCTTTCTGCTGCGCCGAGGGATGGAGGAATCGATCGCCGACGACGCCGCCGCGCTCTGGCGAGGGGACCGAATTGCCTTCTACGCCTCGGGCAACGCGATCGCATACGTCTGGCGTCTGCGCCTGGAGAGCCCCGACGCCGCGGAGCGGTTCGAGGCGCTCTGGCGCAAGTCGCGCGCCGCCAGGAAAGAGCTGGTGGCCCGCCGCGGAGCCGACCTCATCGTCACGAGCGGATTCGAGAAGGCGCCGATCTAGTTAGACCCGACGGCCGGAAATTTTCTAAACGAGAGCTGAGCCGGGCTTGAGCGCGGTTCCGTTAGAAAAGTTAATTGGCCCGCGCAGCGGGCCGGTTCAGATGTCTCCCTCCGCGCGCGCGCGAGATCTCTGTCCGGCGTCACCCCTGCGGCCCTCTCGCCGTGCATCCGAAGGACTCAGAGCCCGGGCGACGGGAGCGTCTCCCGGAGGAGCCGTGAGTGAGGGAGCATGGAAGGACGAAACTTCCGACCGGCCAACTGCGACCGAGCGACAAGCGAGGGCCCGACTCTGACTCTTGGCGGCCCAGGCCCGAGCGTGGCGACGAGGGAGACCGACCGTCGCCCGAAACGTGAGAAAACACAGCCCTCGAGAAGTGGAGACACGCAGCCTCTAACTCGAACGAGCCTGACTTGGGACTTTGGACTTCCACTAACCCGCGTGCATCGCCAGAGGTATCAACACGAACATCTGAATGGCGTCGAAGGTGCCGTGGGCGATGATGCAGGGCAACACGTTGCCGTAGACGGCGAAAGCCACTGAGAGAACGGTCGAGATGACCAGGATTCCCAGGAGCATCAAGGGCTGTCCATAGACGCCGTGCGCCGCGGTAAACATGAGGGTCGCGGCCACCGGGCCGACCCGGGTCTGAAGGAAAGAGCGGAAGAAGAGCTCCTCCACGATCATCGCCGAGAGGACGATTCCGATCCGAACCGCCAGCGGACGCGAGGCCAGCCAGAGAATCGTCGGCGATACGGAAGGCATCCCCGTGCCGACCGCCCCCCGCCGGGCGAAGAGCCAGATCGCCACGGCCGCGATCAGCGCGAGAAGGGTCAGGGCCCAGCCGAGAAAACC
>DATDNV010000369.1:0-5970 GCA_036518075.1 Thermoanaerobaculia bacterium | reverse complement strand
TCGCTCTGCGGGCATGACGTCTGAACCGGCCCGCTGCGGGCCGGTTCAAAACGTATACCGCGCTTCCGCGACGTAGCGACTGCTGTTCTTGTAGCGGCCGAAGAAACCGACCGAAGATCCGCCGAAGAGGTCGGCTCCCGCCAGCAAGCGCAGGCGGGGCCCGAAGAGCCATCTGGCCTTGAACCGAGCCATCCAGCCCTGGTCCTTGAAGCTCGTGACGCCGAGTGCTTCGAGCTCGAGCCGATCCGCAAAGAGCTTCGTGGCGACGTCGAGCGATCCTCCCGGGTCGAATCCCGTCATCGCGAACAGATCGGGATCGCGCGAGGGAATCGCTCGAGTGAAGAGTTGCACGTTCACGCGGGTGCCGCCAGGAGCCGTGTACTCCGCGGCGACGATGGCGTCGATCGTGTTCTGAGGGACGAGCCCGTCCGCTTCCTGGAGGCGCGTGACCGGTAGCTCGCGCCCCGAGGTGTAAACCGCTTCGCCCTTGACGACGACCGAGCCGAGATCCTTGGAGATCGTCGCTCCCGTTTGCCAGATCCGAAAATGCTCGGGCGTATAGATGACGGTCGGTGCGGGATCGGTCGCCTCAATAGCCCTCGAAAAGGCGGGCGAGACGTCCACACTGTTGTAGTAGAAGGCGGCCACGTCGAAGCCGCCGACGAGCGACGACAGCCGCGCCCCCCACGCGCCGTTGGAAAGCGTATGAGGCGGCCGCTTTTCTCCCAGGATGATCGTCACCGCGCCCGGGACGGGAGGCGGGTAGGGATAGAAGTCGCTTCCGGGAACCCCGATCTCGTCATAGGTCATGTACGGAATGCCGATCGCCTCCGCGTGAAAGTCGCCCTTCGTCCACTCCAGCCGAAGCGCCCACTGCGGCGTGCGGATGAAGTCGAGGTCCCGGGCGAGAAACTCGCGCAGCTCCCGGGCCGAGACGACGTCGGCGAAGAAGAGCCCGATCACCTCGCCCCAGACGATCTGTTGGCGGCCGAGCCGCAGGTCGAAGTCTCCCGCCGATACGTCGACATAGGTCTCGCGGAAAGCGGCGACGAACTCGGCGTCGTCCCGCACGGATTTCGGATAGAAGTCGGTCAGGCTGTAGATCGCGTCGTACCAGACGCGTCCTCCGAGAGTCCAGCGCACGTTCTCCGACAACCGTCCGGAGAGGTTCGCTTCGAGCAGGTTGCGGAACTTCGACCAGTGCTCGGGAGAGCGGTAGGTATAGGCGCCCTCACTCTGGAAAAGGCCTCGGAGCGTCACGCCTCTCTCAGAAGTCTTCTCCGGCGCCAGGGGAAGGGCCGACGGCGCTTCCGCCTCGGCGGATTGCCCGGACTCCGCAGCCGACTCGGGTTCAGAGGAGCGAGGTTCTGCAGGAGCGGGCGGCGGGGCCGCCGGAGATGGGGCCGGAGCCGTCGGCGGCGCTTCGGCTCGAGCCTCCGGCGCCGGCGGGGAAGCGGAAACGCTCGCCGCCGGTGACTCTTCTCTCGATACCGATGGGCTGCGATAAGCCCTGACGTATCCCGGCCAACCTCCTGCCGCGAGCTGCGCCGCCGCCGCCTCTGCCTCTTTCTTGTCGCGATAGGGTCCGACCATCAGCCGAGTCAGTTTCTGCCCCTGCTTCGTCGTGAGCGGCTCGGTCAGAACCGGATAGCCCGCCTCGCGGAGGTCTGCGGCGGCTCGAGCGAGCAGCGCCGGATCCGCGAGCGCCGCCACCTGAACCGCATAATCCGCGAGACCACTCGTCGCGGCGAGCAAGAGGACGGCCGCGATCGCCGTGCTTCGCGCCCGCAACCTCATCGAACGAGAGTCTGGTCGGCCCAGTCGTCGGGCGGACGATGAATCTTTCTCGTGTAGTACCGCAGCTGCTCGTGCTGCCGGGCCAGCTCGTCGGCCGGCAGCTCGTTGAAGGCCCGGACGAGCAGCTCCTCGAAGTTCTCCTCGAGGAGCGCAAGCTCTTCCCGCACGTCCCAGGTCTTGAAGATTCCCTGCTCGGTCAACTCTCCGTCGTTGACCTCGACGACACGGTCCGCCATATCCATCACCGAGGGATCGTGGGTCGAGAAGATGAAGGTCGTGCCGTCCTTCCGGTTCATGTCCTTCATGAGGTCGATGATGTTCGCGCCGGTCTGCGAGTCGAGGTTCGCCGTCGGCTCGTCGGCGAGCACGAGCTGGGGGCGCGTGACGAGCGCGCGGGCGACGGCGACGCGCTGGCGCTGCCCGCCGGAGAGCTCGTTGGGGCGCTGCCGCGCCTGGCTCTCCAGCCCCACGACCTCGAGGTATCGGGCGACCCGCTTGCGGCGCTCGCCGCGCGTGAGCTCTTTCATCTGCAGCAGCGGGTACTCGACGTTTTCCTCCGCGGAAAGAACGGGCAGCAGGTTGAACGTCTGGAAGATGAAGCCGATCATCCGGAGTCTCAGGGCCGCGAGCTCGTCCGCCGTACGCCCCGCCACGGCGTTCGAGCCGATCCAGATCGATCCGCTCGTCGGGCGATCGATGCAGCCGATCATGTTCAGAAGCGTCGATTTCCCGCTGCCGGAAGGCCCGGCGATCGCAAGGAACTCGCCCTCGCGCACCGTCAGATCGATTCGTTTGAGGGCTCCGATCTCTTCGTTGCCCAGTGTGTAGGTCTTGCTCAGCTTTTCGATCCGGACGGCGCTCACAAAAGTTCCTCCCCGGACTCCATCGGGAGTCGGACAGAGCGGATTGTTCGAGTGTTTCCATGGTAGCGGAGGGTCCACGCGTCCGCAAGACGCGAAAGCCCCGATGCTACGATTTGAACGGTGTCTCGATCGTCCTTCGCGCCTGCGCTCGTCTACGCCGTCGCCGTCCTCGTTCCGTTTCGTGCGGCAGCGGCGACAACCGAGGAGCCATCTCCGCACGACATCGTCGCCCGCGCAGACGCGATCCGGTTTCCGCAGACGGGATACGAAGTGGATGTCACGGTTGCTTCGAGCGCCGCCGGCCGTGAACCCGACCTGCGCAAGTATCGGATCCTCTCGAAGGGGAACGACCGGACGCTGGTGATCACTTCGTCGCCGCCCGCCGACCGCGGCCAGATCCTGCTGATGAAGGACAAGGACCTCTGGTTGTACGTGCCGAGTCTCTCGCAGCCGGTCCGCCTCCCGCTCTCGCAGCGGCTGACGGGACAGGTGGCCAACGGCGACCTCGCTCGCTCCAATTTCTCGGGCGACTACAACGGCACCGTCCTGAGAACGGAGGAGGTCGAAGGAAAGCCGCACTGGGTTCTGGAGCTCACGGCAACCGAGCGGTCGCTCACCTACCACCGCCTGCTTTACTGGGTGGAACAGAAATCCTTTCGTCCCTACAAGGCCGAGTTCTACGGCATATCCGGAAAGCTCTTGAAGACCTGCTCGTATCAGAATTTCGTCGAGGCCGGCGGCTCTCGGCGGCCGCGCACCGTGGTGATGGCGGACGCCCTCGCCGCGGGCGCCCGATCGGTCCTCGAGTACAGCAGCTTCCGAATCCGGGAAATCCCGGACAAGTTCTTCACGAAGGACTATCTGAAGAAGCTGGGGGAGTGAAGAACGTCGGGCAATGCCGTGTCACTCCGAGGAGCACAGCGACGAGGAGACATCTGAACCGGCCCGCTGCGCGGGCCAATCAACTTTTCTAGCCGTTCCCGGCGGAGAGGGCGTGCTCGGCTTTGGTCTAGAAAATTTCTGGCCGCCTGGTCGCGGAGCGACCGCCGCGGCCTGTTCCCTCGCTTCGCTCGGGATGATAAGAAGGGTTTGTCCTTACGCCTGCCTCAGCGCTTCCGCGACCGGTAATCGCGCCGCACGAAATGCCGGCAGGATCGCGGCAAGCACCGTCGCCAGGAACCCGGCCGCGAACGCCTCGACCAGCACGGCCGGGACGATCCGAATGTAAGCCACGTAGCCTGAATCCGCGTTGGGGGGTGGCGGCATCGGAATGCCCAGAGCCGAGATACCGAACGCAATGGCCGCGCCGAGAGCCACTCCCGCCAGGCCGCCCAGAAGGCCGAGAACCGCATTTTCCCAGACGATCAGGCGAAGGACCTCTCGGTTTCGATTCCCGAGAGCGCGCAAAGTCCCCATCTCGCCGACGCGCTCGAAGATCGTCATGTTGACGCTGTTCGCGACCGTGAGAAGAACCATGATGAGCGTGATCAGCTGCAGCACGCCGAACTGTCTCCGGTAGAGCGCAACCGTCTTCTGGTAGAAGTCGGCGAGCTGGGACCAGGTCTGGATCTCGAATTCCCACGGCGGCAACTCCGCGCGCAGAGCGGCGGCGGTCTCCTCGGTCGCTTCCGTTTGGTCCAGCAGAAGCACCAGGCTGTGCACGCCGCTGGTCGAGACGAGCTCCTGGGCGGCTTCGATCCCGATGCGCACGGCTCGGTCATCGTAGTCCTTCGAATAGGTGCGAAAGATCCCGACGACGGTGAAGTCGAGCGAGTTCAGCGCGCCCTCCGGAGTGTTCAGCAGGATCGTCGCGCTGTCTCCCGGCCTGAGCTTCAGGGAGCTCGCGACCCCTTCGCCGAGAAGAATCCCGTGAGCGTCCTCGGCCCGCAGATGGCGTCCCGCCAGGATCATCACCGCCCGCTGCCGGACGTGCGCCGCCGTTCGCCACGCCCAACTCGGCGCGTAGTCTCCCAGACGGGTCTCCTTTTCGGGATCCACGCCCTCGCCGACGACCGAGAAGTTGGCCCTTCCATTCCCGAGCAGACCCGCGAAGTAGATCCGCGGAAGAACCTCGTGGACGTGCGGCATCTTTCCGAGCTTCTCCATCAGGGCTGCCGGATCGCGAATCAGGTACTGGAAGGGAGCGCGCCGGCCGAACGACGAGTAGCCCGCGTGAAACACCTGTACGTGGCCCAGCTGCGAATGGATCGTCGCCTCGCGCAGTTGAAAAAAGATGTCTTCGACGAAGCCGCCGCTCAGAATGATCCCGGCGCCGCCGAATGCGATCGCCCCGAGAGTCAGGGCGGTTCGAACTTTTTGGCGCAAGAGATTGCGGAAGGCGAGGTGGATCATGAGCTCTCGGCCGTCGGCTTTCAGCTCTCAGCCAGAAACGTCAGCGGGAGCCTTCCGGCTGATCGCTGACAGCCGATAGGTGAAAGCTTCATTATCGGTTGTGCCGGAGCGCATCCACGATGGCGAGCCGGGAAGCCCTCCAGGCCGGGTGGAGGCTCGCGAGCAGCGCGGTCGCGATCGAAACGACGAATGCGCGCAGGGCGAGAGGCGGTGTGACGAGAATCTCCGCGACATAGCTCCGGCTCGAGCCCGGCGGCGGAGGCATCGGAATGCCGACGGACGAGACCAGCCGGGCGATCCCGACGCCGATGACGAGTCCGGCGAGTCCCCCGACCACCCCGAGAACGAGCCCTTCGAGGACGAAGAGCTTCAAAACGACCCGTCGCCGCGTGCCCGTGGCGAGCAGCGTGCCGATTTCCCCCGTTCGCTCGAGGACGCTCTTGGTGAGTGTGTTGGAAATGGAAAGCACGATGATGAGACCGATGATCAGGTGGACGACTCCCATCTGGCGGGAGAAGAGGCGGACCGTCTTCTCATAGAAGTCGGCCATCTCCCACCAGGGGCGAAACTGCAGGCCGCTTCGGGCTGCCGGGAATCGAGCCCGGAGCTGCTGCAGGAGTGAAGCGGTCCGGTCGGTATCGTCGAGCAGAATGACCCACGTGTGAGAGCCCGGAGCCCGAAGCAGGTCTCTCGTCGCCGGGATCGGAAGGCGCAGGGCCGCGTCGTCGAACGCCTTCGTGTGCGTCGAGAATAGCCCGCGCACGTGGACCTCGATCGCGTTCATGCCTCCGGAGGAGGTGGATGTCAGAAGAACGACGGTGTCTCCCAGCGACACTCCCATGCTGGTCGCGAGGCCCTCGCCGAGGATGATGCCGCGGGGATCGCCCGATGCCAGGTTTTGTCCCGCGGTGATGGCGAGCATCTGGCTGACGGCGACCTCCTTGTCCGGATCGACCCC
>DATDNV010000368.1:0-5666 GCA_036518075.1 Thermoanaerobaculia bacterium | reverse complement strand
CGCGCGAGATGCGCGAGCGCTATGGCGCCAAGGACCCGCGTTCGTGGATGTTGCGCACGCACGCGCAGACCGCCGGCGTCTCGCTCACCGCGCAGCAGCCGTACAACAACATCGTGCGCGTAGCGATCCAGGCGCTGGCCGCGGTGTTAGGCGGAACGCAGTCGCTGCACTGCAACTCGCTCGACGAGACGCTCGCCCTTCCCACCGAGCAGGCCGCGCGCATCGCCCTCAGGACGCAGCAGATCCTTGCCAACGAATCCGGCGTCATCAACACGATCGACCCGCTCGCGGGCTCGTATTTCGTCGAAGAGCTGACCAACCGCATGGAGCAGGGCGCGTTCGACTACTTCGAGAAGATCGACCGCTTCGGCGGCATGGTCGAAGCGATCGAGGCCGGGTTCCCGCAGCGCGAGATCATGGATGCCGCGTACGCCTACCAGCGGGCTGTCGACGCGAAAGAGAAGATCATCGTCGGGGTCAACGAGTTCATCGACGAAGAGGAGCACCCTCTGGAGATCCTCTACATCGACGACTCGGTCGAGGAAAAACAAAAGGCGGCGGTGCGAGAGTTGCGGCGGACGCGGGACGGGAAGACCACTTCTTCGGCGCTCGCGGCCCTGCGCCAGGCCTGCCGGGACGGAAAGAACGTCATGCCGCCCCTCATCGACGCGGCCAAGGCCTACGCGACCGTCGGAGAGATGTCCGACGTCATGCGCGAGGTGTTTGCCACCTACGAAGAGCCGGCCGTCTATTAGTTTCTAGTCAGCGCATGTAGGCCGGGCCGGTGGGTCCTGCCGCCGGCGGCTGGGGCCGCGGCGGTCGCTCCGCGACCAGGCGGCCGAAAATTTTAAGGACTACTACTGAGCGGCTCACGGTTAGAAGAGTTAGTTGGCCCGCGTAGCGGGCCGGTTCAGACATCCCTCCGCTCGCGCGTTGAGGGCTTCGTCCGGCGTCACCCTCCGACCCTAGAACCGGGATTGAAGGAACCGGAGGGTCCACCGAATGTCAGCCTCTCCCGAAGTCGGACCTGTCCGAGGACACACACCTCGACTCAGAAAGATCTTTCCTAGCACTGTGTCCGAGGACCGGAGCGGCGGCCAGGAGATTCTTCTCGCGGCCGGGCCGCCGTGTTCCGACAAGGGTGAGGCTGCCGGAGTCCACGGCTGGTCGTGAACGCCTCATGAGAGAATTGATGGGATGAGCGCCAAGAGCCCTTTCGCCTCGATCGAGCAGGCGGTCGAGGAGCTTCGCCGGGGCAGGTTTGTCATCGTCGTGGACGATGAGGACCGCGAGAACGAGGGCGACCTGGTCCTCGCGGCGGAAAAGGCGACGCCCGAGGCGATCAACTTCATGGCCCGGGAGGGACGCGGCCTGATCTGCCTGGCCCTGACGGGCGAGCGGTGCGAGGAGCTTGGGCTGCCTCCGATGGTCGAGCAGAACACCTCGCATTTCGGCACGGCCTTCACCGTCTCGATCGAAGCGCGCGGGCGGACGACGACGGGAATCTCGGCGGCCGATCGCGCGGCCACGGTGCTGACCGCGATCGATCCGAAGACGAAGCCTTCCGACTTGCTGCGGCCGGGGCACATGTTTCCGCTGCGCGCGCAGGCCGGCGGCGTCTTGAAGCGCGCGGGGCAGACCGAAGCGTCGGTCGATCTGGCGCGCATCGCCGGGTTGAATCCCTCCGCGGTCCTCTGCGAGGTCATGAACGAAGACGGCTCGATGGCGCGCGTCTCCGATCTCACGAAATTCTGCGAGAAGCACCGCCTCGTGATGGTGACCGTCGCCGACCTGATCCGGCACCGGATGAAGACGGAGCGGCTCGTCCAGCGTATTGCCTCGCCGCACGTCCCGACCCGGTTCGGCGAGTTTCTCGTCCATGCTTACCGAAGCGAGCTGACGCAGGAGGAACATCTGGCGCTCGTTTTGGGCGAAATTCGCGAGGACGAGCCGGTTCTGGTTCGAGTCCACTCGCAGTGCCTGACCGGGGACGTCTTCGGGTCCCTGCGCTGCGACTGTGGAGCGCAGCTCGCCCTCGCCCTCGAGAAGATCGCAGAGGCAGGCAGGGGCGTCTTCCTCTACCTGCTCCAGGAGGGCCGCGGCATCGGGCTACTGAACAAGCTCAAGGCCTATGAGCTCCAGGACGAGGGGCACGACACCGTCTCGGCCAACGAGAAACTGGGATTTCCTCCGGACATTCGCAACTACGGCGTCGGCAGCCAGATCCTGAGAGACCTCGGAGTCCGCCGGATGCGTCTGATGACGAACAATCCATCCAAGTACGTCGCGATCGGCGGATACGGTCTGGAGATCGTCGAGCGCGTGCCGCTCGAGATCGGACCGACGGAGCGCTCACGCAAGTACCTCGAGGCCAAGAAGAACAAGATGGGCCACCTGTTGAAGATGGTGTGAGGGTTCGCTCGCGGGCATGACATCTGTACCGGCCCGCTGCGCGAACGTCTGAACCGGCCGCTGCACGGCCAATCAAATTTTCTGACCCGGAGCCCGAGGGCTAGCATTATTCCAATCAGAAGATTCACGGCGCCGGTCGCGTAGCGACGACCCGTCGCAGACAGTTCCGTCCGAGAGGCCCCGCTCCGGGAGAAGCCCGCGGGCTCACGGTGATTGCGACGGTCGCGAGCGACCACCTACGCCCTTTCGCTGTAAGCTCCCTACCCGACACGAGAAGAGCGGAGGAAGCCATTTCTTCGGACTTACTCACCGAGCTCGGGCTGGCCGCCGGCGTCGCGGTCGGTTCGGGACTTCGCCTCTACGGCACGGTCGCTGCGCTTGGATTCCTCCACCGCGTCGGCGCCCTCCATCTTCCCGGTCGGCTGGAGGTGCTCGCTCAGACGCCCATCCTGGTTCTGGCGTGCGCGCTCTTCCTCGTCGAGTTCCTGGCCGACAAGATTCCCGCGGTCGATTCCGTATGGGACGCGGTCCACACCTTCATCCGGATTCCCGCGGCCGCCGTGCTCGGTTTTGCGGCGCTCTCCGATGTCGCCGAGCCCTGGCGCATGGCCGCGGCGCTCCTGTGTGGAACGATCGCGCTGTCGACGCATGGCCTCAAGGCGGGCACGCGTGTCGCGCTGAACACGAGCCCGGAACCCTTCACGAACTGGACGGCCTCGCTGTCCGAAGACGCGCTGCTCGTCGTGCTGATCTGGATGGTCGTTCGGCATCCGTTGCTCGCCCTTTTCGCCGGGCTTCTGGCGCTGGCGCTCGGATTCCTGATGTTGCGCTGGCTCTCTCGAAGCGTGATCCGAATCTTTGCGCCCGAACCGCGCCCCGCCGGCCGAGCAGCTCTTTAAGACCTCCGCGTTCGAATCATCCAGGCGATGACCCCCCGGGGGCTGGCGGCCCTTTTGCCGCGGTTAGACTCCGCTCAGCTTTTCAGCGACAAGGAGGCCTTATGGCGAAGCTCATCGATGTCAGCATGCCCTCGGCGGGCGGCCGCGGACCGCGCATCGCCCTGATCGTTCTCGCGGCTCTCATCCTCCTGCTCATCGGCAACCCCGTGAAGGTGATTCCGGCGGGGCACGTCGGCGTGAAGGACTTTTTCGGCAGCGTTTCCACCGACATTCTCCCTCCCGGAGTTCGCGTCGTGTTTCCGTTCACCCGGGTCGAGAAGATGTCGATCCAGACCCAGGAGGTCAAAGAGACCGCCGAGGTCCCCTCCCAGGAGGGACTGACCATGGATCTCGAGGTGTCGCTCCTCTATCGGCTCGATCCGACGAAGGCGGCGCAGGTCTACAAGACGGTCGGCGCGAGCTACCCGTCAGTCATCGTGCTGCCGCAGATCCGTTCGGCCATCCGCGAGGTCACGGCGTCGTACGAAGCCAAAGCGCTCTACTCGACACAGCGCGAGAAAGTGGCCAATGAAATCTTCACGCTCTTCAACCAGATGTCGAAGGATCGGGGCATCGTCGCGGATGCCGTGCTGCTGCGCAAGATCGGCCTTCCCGACGTCGTCGTCAAAGCGATCCAGGAAAAGCTCCGGCGTGAGCAGGAGGCCGAGCAGATGAAGTTCGTTCTCCAGAAAGAGGAGCAGGAAGCGCAGCGCAAGCGCATCGAAGCCCAGGGGATCTCCGACTTCCAGAAAATCGTCGCGTCCGGAATCTCGGCGCAGCTGCTCGAGTGGAAGGGGATCGAGGCGACGGAGAAGCTGGCGCTTTCTTCGAACTCGAAGATCGTCGTCATCGGCAATCCCAAGTCCGGTCTCCCGGTCATTCTGAGCGGAGAGGGGCGGTAGCCGCGTCGGTTTCGCCTCGCCGAGATTCTCTTGGAACGACGCGTTCGGAACACAGCCGCCGCCGGGATCATTGCCTGCGCGGCGCTCGTCTATTCCGGACCCGGATTTCTTCCGGGCCGGGTCCTGCTTCCCGCGGATCTCATTCGCGAAGCAGGCGTCTGGAAAAAGGATCCGCTGGATCGGCGGCCCGTCTCCAACCGTCTGCTCTCCGACCCGGTCCTGCAATTCCATCCGTGGGACACCGCTGCTCGCCGTTGGCTCGCACGCGGGGAGGTTCCCTTCGTCAATCCGTTTGCCGGAGAAGGGCAGGCTCTTCTCGCCAACCCCCAGGCGGCGCTGCTCTGTCCATCGACGTGGCCGCGCATCCTTCTCGGCCCTCGCGGGTGGGCCGTATCCGTCTTTCTGAAGGTACTCGCGGCCGGTCTCGGCGTCGCCGTGCTGGCGCGCGAGATGGGAGCGAGCGCCCCGGCCGCGGCTCTCTCCGGTCTTGTCGCAGCGGGATCGGGCTTTTCGATCCTGTGGGGCCTTCATCCGCATACAAACGTGTTCGCGGCGCTTCCGTGGCTCGCGGCGGCGCTTCTTCGCTCCTTGCGAGAGCCTTCGCGCGCGAGAATGGCCGCGGTGGCCGGCGCGGCGCTCGCCGCGGCGGTGGGTGGCCATCCCGAGACTCTGGCCGTGGGTCTCCTGGGAATTGCCGCCTTCGTGACGTGGGAAGCGCTGGCGGCGCGCGCTCGGTTCGGATTGCCGCTTCGCCGTCTCGCCGCCTCGGCAGCCGCCGCGGGTTGCGGGTTCCTGGCCGCCGGAATCGCGCTGGTTCCATTTCTTCGGCTGTTGGCTGCGAGCCAGGCAGTCGCGGTTCGCCCGGGTCTCTCGGGCGGAGGCATCCGCTGGGCGGCGGCCGTCTCTCAGATCCTGCCCGGTTTTTTGGGAGCGCCACTATCCAACGAGCTCGACCTGTCGGGCGTCAGCGCCGCGGCCGAGAATTTCAACTCCCGCTGTCAGGGTTACGTCGGCGCAGTCGTCCTCGTCGTGCTGGCGATCTCGGCGAGACGGCTCGCGCCGTCATTTCGGCGAGGTCTCTGTATCGGCGCCCTCGGTCTTGCGCTCGCCTGGAGGCTTCCTCCGTTCGAGCCGATCCTGGCTCGCATCCCGATCCTCTCGTTGGGTGCGCGCCAATATTGGGCAGTTCTCTTCGTGCTCTTCGCTTGCGCTGCGGCGGGCCCCGCGCTGATGGAAGCGCCCGTCGCTTCGCGCGGCTGGCGTCTCGCGGTGGTGCTGGCGGGCTTCGCTCTTCTCGCTGCAGGCACGCTTCCGAGCATTCCTTCGGCGCGCAGCCAGTTTCTCGATGCCGGCGAGCAGGCGATCGCCCGTCTTCGCGCGCGCGGACGATTGACCGGGTCGGCAGAGGTGTACC
>DATDNV010000367.1:0-5948 GCA_036518075.1 Thermoanaerobaculia bacterium | reverse complement strand
GAGCAGGTCGGCCACTTCCCGGGTCGACGGCCAGACGTCGCGCAGATAGACGGGCGCACCCGATGGCGTCGAGCCGAGCGGCTCTCGCGTCAGGTCGACGTCGGCGCGGCCGGCGATCGCGAACGCGACGACGAGGGGAGGGCTCATCAGGAAGTTGGCTTTGATGTTCTGGTGGATCCGGGCCTCGAAATTGCGATTTCCCGACAGCACGGCCGCCGTGACCAGATCGTGCCCGGTCACCGCCTCCTCGACGCCCGAGTCGAGCGGGCCGGAGTTTCCGATGCAGGTCGTGCAGCCGTAGCCGACGAGATTGAATCCGAGCTTGTCCAGATACGGCTGAAGCCCGGTCTTCGCCAGGTAGTCGGTGACCACGCGCGAGCCGGGCGCGAGAGAAGTCTTGACCCGCTCCGAAACGGTGAGGCCTTTCTCGACCGCCTTCTTCGCGAGAAGCCCGGCCGCCAACATGACGCTCGGGTTCGAAGTATTGGTGCAGGACGTGATCGCCGCGATCACCACGTCTCCGTGGCCGATCTCCACCTTGCGCGTCGACTCCATCGCCGGCGCTTCCGCGACCTCGTCGGGACTGGGCCGGTTGTTCGCCATTTCCGATTCGGTCCACGCGTTGGTGTCCCGCGCCTTCGATGCGGCCACGCTCACGGGCTGCTGGCTCCCGCCGCCCGGCATGGGTCTTCCCAGCTCGGCCGGGAACCGCATCGTGAGGGCGGACGGGTCCTTGCCGTAACCGCCGGCGCCGACCGGCTTGGAGAAGAGATCGCGAAATGTCTTCTTCATTTCGGGCAGGCGAATCCGGTCCTGGGGGCGCTTCGGCCCGGCGACGCTTGGCTCGACCGTGGCAAGGTCGAGCTCGATGACCTCGCTGTAGTCGCATTGCCCGGTGCGCGGAATTCCGAAGAGGCCTTGCGCCTGGAAATAGCTTCGCAGCGTATCGACGTGCTCGGCGCTGCGTCCGGTCTGAAGCAAGTACTTGCACGTCTCCTCGTCGACGGGAAAGAAACCCATCGTCGCGCCGTATTCGGGCGCCATGTTGGCAACCGTCGCGCGATCGGTGACCGGAAGAGCGCTCGCGCCTTCGCCGTGGAACTCGACGAACTTGCCGACGACCTTCGCCTTGCGAAGAAGCTCGGTCACGACCAGCACGAGGTCGGTGGCGGTCACGCCCTCCGGAAGCTTTCCTTTCATGTGGACCCCGACGACGTCGGGGGTGAGGAAATAGACGGGCTGTCCGAGCATTCCGGCTTCGGCCTCGATGCCTCCGACGCCCCAGGCGACGATTCCCAGTCCGTTGATCATCGTGGTGTGCGAGTCGGTCCCGACCAGGCTGTCGGGGTAGTAGACGCCGTTCTTTTCGGCGACGCCTTGCGCGAGGTATTCGAGGTTGACCTGATGGACGATGCCGACGCCGGGTGGAACGACCTGAAACCCGTCGAACGCCTGCGTGCCCCACTTGAGGAATTCGTAGCGCTCGCGGTTACGGTCGAACTCGATCTCCATGTTCTGGGTGAGGGCATCGGGGCTGGACCAGCGATCGACCTGGATGGAATGGTCCACGACGAGCGCGACAGGAACGAGCGGCTCGATCAACTTCGGCTCTTTGCCGAGCCGGGCGACGGCGGCGCGCATCGCCGCGAGGTCGACGAGCAGAGGAACACCCGTGAAGTCCTGGAGCACGATCCGCGCGACCACGAACGGGATCTCGGCCGTCCGCTCCGCCCTCGGCTTCCAGGAAGCCAGTGCGCGGACGTCGTCCTCCTTGATTCGCTTTCCGTCCATGTTGCGGAGCAGGGATTCCAGAATGATGCGAAGACTGACCGGCAGGCGCGAAACTCCGTCGAAGCCGGATTCTTCGAGAGTCGGCAGGGAGTAGAGCGTGCCGGTCCCGCCGCCCGATGTCGGAAAAGTCTGGCGAACCGGGAAACCGTCGGCGGTCATATATGGTGTGATCGCTGCAACTTCGATACCCTTCGAGTCTATCGCAACGCTGTCGATCGCAACGCTAAGGAGACGAACGCATGACACGCAATCGGCGCATTTTCGGAGCTTTGTGCATGGGTCTCGCCGCCGCCGGCGCAGCTCTTGCCGCAACCGAAACTTTCAAATTCGACAAAGCACACACGCTGATCGGCTTTCGCATCCGGCACGTCGTCACCAAGGTGGAGGGTCGGTTCCGTGACTTCGATGGAACCATCGCTCTCGACCGCAGCAACCCGGCAGCTTCGAAGGTGGAGCTGACGATCCAGGTGGCATCCATCGACACGAGCAACGAGACCCGGGACAAAGATCTGCGCTCCGCCAACTACTTCGACGTCGAGAAGTTCCCGACGATCACGTTCAAGAGCACCAAGGTGGAGTCGAAAAGCGGGGACCAGTACGACGTCACCGGTGATTTCACGCTGCACGGCGTGACGAAGTCGATCCACGTGCCCGTCAAGCACACCGGGTTCGGCACGATGGGGAAGACGGAGAAGGCCGGCTTCGAAGTTGCGCTTCCGATCAAGCGCAGCGACTACGGCATGGCGGCGGGAGGGCCGGTCGTCGGCGACGACGTCGAGATCAACATTCAGGTCGAAGCCAACAAGGCGTCGGAGGGCGGGTCGGCCAAAAGTTGAAGTCCGGCACTCGCGGGCCTCTCCCTTGCGGGAACGCGGCGGCATAGTCGGAATCAAATTGACCTAGCCGCCGCTCCGCTCGGACGGCGCTGACTTGGTCGCACTCGTGTCGGTTTCTCGCGCGCCGTCCGAGAGTCCCGCTCCGGGAGAGGACCGCGAGACCTCCCCAGATCCAACTTTTCAGTTTCGGCGGCAGGACCACCTTCCGGAGGAGCCGTGAGCGAGGGAGCATTGCCGGCAGAGCCCTTTGCCACACGAAAGCTGCGACGGAGCGACAAGCGAGGGCCCATCGGTCCCCGAGCCGGTTTGGCCCGAGCGTGGCGACGAGGGGGGCGGCCCTGCCCGGTGGCGTGGTTGGTAGACTCTTCTCGGCTGATGGACTGATGGGATCGCACCTTTTCGGCTGGGCAGCGCTTTCTCTCTACCTCGCGGCGGAGGTCCTCGCGATCGTCTCCCTCCGGCGGCCGAAACGGGTCGTGGATGGGGCCGGCGCGGCCTGTCTCGCGGTGGGTCTCGTGCTCCACTTCGCGGATCTCGAGCTTCGCGCCCGGGCGCTCGGTTCGGTGCCGTATCGCACGCTCGAGGGCTCGGTCTCGCTCTTCGGGTGGATGCTGGCGATCGCTTATCTCGCTCTCTGGATTCGCCACCGCGAACGGGCGATGGGACCGTTTCTCATCCCGATCGTGGTGGTCTCGACGGCTCTCGGCATGCTGCTGCCCGTTCACGTCGTGCCGGTGTCGGCGCAGACGCGCGGCGCTCTGTTCGCGCTGCACGTGACCTTCGCGATCCTCGCGTATGCCGCGTTCACGTTCTCCTTCGTCCTGTCTCTCCTGTACCTGATCCAGAACCGCCAGATCCGCCGCAAGCAGACGGGCCTCCTGTTCGCGCGGCTTCCCGCATTGGAAATCATCGGACGCATGAACCGTACGAGCGTCTCCATCGGCCTGCTGTCGCTCGCGCTCGCGCTGACGATCGGCGTCGCACGCGCGCAGAAGCTCTGGGGCTCTTTGGGAGACCCGAAGATCGCGTGGGCGTTTCTGACGCTCATCGTCTACGCCATGCTGCTGTGGCTCGACCGGCGAGGATGGGAGGGGACGCGTGTCGCGGTTCTGTCCATCTTCGGTTTCGGAGTGGTTCTCTTCTCTTACACCGTCGTCAACTTGTACTTGTCGACGGCGCACAACTTCCGATGAGCGACGCATGTCTCTGATCGCCGTTCCGGAGGCGCGCCTGATGCTCCTGGGCTGGAACCTTCGCGTGGCGGACGTCGCGGTTCGGGAGAGAGTCGCCTTCAACTCCGACGAAGTACGGGATGCGCTGAAGCAGCTCATTGGACGCGGGCTCGTCGCCGAAAGCGTGATCGTTTCGACGTGCCACCGCTCGGAGATCTACAGTCTCTCCGAAGGGGATGCGCGGGGCGAGGAGCTGACTCGGTTCTTCGCGGAGTGGCGCGGCCTCGCGCCGGGTGAACTGTCCAAGTCGAGCTTTCTCGCGGAAGGAGCGGATGCCGCGCGGCATCTCTTCCGCGTCGCCGCGGGGCTCGACTCGATGGCGCTGGGGGAGAGCGAGGTTCTCGGGCAGGTTCGGCAGGCCCTGAAGCTCGCCCGCGAGAGCGGGACGAGCCGCACCGTCCTGCACCGGATGTTCGAGAGCGCGGTCGCCGCAGGCAAACGGGTTCGGACCGAGACCGAGATCGCGGTGCGTCCCGTCTCGGTCGCCTCGATCGCGCTCGAGCTCGCGGCGAAAGTCTTCGGCGATCTTTCGGAAAAAACGATCCTCGTCTTGGGAGCCGGAGGAACGGGGGATCTTTTCGCGCGGCAGGCGTCGGAGGCGGGCGTCGGGCGCCTGGTCGTGTCCAGCCGGACCCGGGAACGCGCGGAGGCGCTCGCGGGGCGAGTCTCCTGCGAGGTGATCCCCTGGGAGGAGTTTCCAGCTCGCCTTCCAGCGGCGGACGTCGTCGTGGGCACGACTTCGAGCCGCGAGCCGGTCGTCGTCCGTGGCGACGTCGAGGAGGCCATGCGGCAGCGCCGCGGCCGGCCGATGTTCTTTCTCGATCTCGCGGTTCCGCGAGACGTCGAGCCGGGGATATCCGAGATCTACAACGTGTTTTCCTATCAATTGAACGATCTCGAGGAAGTGGCGCGAGAGAACCGTGCACAACGCAGCCGCCAGGTCCCGCACGCCGAGGCGATCGTCGAAGAGGAGTTGTCGAAGTTTCTCGGATGGATGGGAAACCTGTCCGTCGTGCCGACGTTGAATGACTGGCGCCGCCGTTGGAACGAGCAGCGCGATACGGAGCTCGAACGGCAGCCAGCCGCCGAGCGGGAGCGGCTGCGCGAGTTCGCGGACGCGCTGTACGGCCGCCTCCTTCACGAGCCGATGCGCCGGCTGAAGTCGGAATCCGAACCCGGCAAGAAGCTCGATCGCCTCGAAGCGATCCGGCACCTCTTCAAGCTGGACGACGAATGAGCTTGCAGCTCACAGCTTGCAGCTTTCAGCCGCGCGTGCAAGGCGCTTGGGGCTGGCTGAAAGCTGAGAGCTGAAAGCGGATGGCTTCGGCTACTTTCCGGCTTGGCGCCCGCGGCAGCGCTTTGTCTCAGGCTCAGGCGAAGCTCACGGCCGAGGCGCTCTCGCCGTGGGCGAAGGTCGAGCTGGTCGTCGTCAAGACGACGGGAGACCGGCTTTCGGCCAAGGGCGCGCCGATCTCATGGAAAGGAGACTTCACCAAGGAGCTGGACTCTGCTCTCCTCGCCGGAGAGATCGATTTCGCGGTGCACAGCCTGAAGGACGTGCCTTCGCGCATCGCGGACGGACTTGCGCTCGTGGCGGTTCCGCAGCGGGAGGATCCGTCCGACGTGCTCGTCTCCCGGCCTCGGCTCCGCTTTGGCGATCTGCGGCGGTCCGCTCGCATCGGAACGTCCAGTCCGCGGCGGCGCGCTCAGCTTCTCGCCGCGAGGCCGGACTTCGAGATCCTCGAGGCGCGGGGAAACGTGGATACGCGAATCCGCCGTCTGGAGGAAAAGCGATTCGATGCTCTCGTCCTCGCGAGGGCGGGGCTCGCGCGCCTGGGACGCCTCGACGAGATTTGCGACGTGTTCTCCCCGGACGTTCTCCTTCCGGCCGTCGGGCAGGGCGCGCTGGCTCTGGTCGCGCGGGTCGGCGACGCCGACGTGCGGTCGCTGCTTTCCCGGCTCGATCACGGGCCCTCGCACCAGGAGGTCCTCGCGGAGCGCGGCCTGCTCGCGCGGCTCGAAGCGGGCTGCCGGGCGCCGGTGGCCGCGCGCGCTCGCGTCAGCGGCGGTGTTCTCGACCTGTCGGCGG
>DATDNV010000366.1:0-2216 GCA_036518075.1 Thermoanaerobaculia bacterium | reverse complement strand
GCCGAGAAGGCATCTTCGATTCTCGTGTCGGCGGACCGGATCGCCTCGGCGTTTCGAGAGGGACGGAAGCTCCTGCTCTGCGGCAACGGCGGAAGCGCGGCCGACTGCCAGCACATGGCGACCGAGCTCGTGAGCCGCCTGGACTCGCGGCGCGAGCGCCCCGCCCTGCCCGCCATCGCGCTGACGACCGACACGTCCTTTCTCACCGCGTTCTCCAACGACACGGGCTTCGAGGGCGTCTTTCAGCGACAGGTCGAGGCCCTGGGAACAGCCGGCGACATCCTCTTCGCGATCAGCACGAGCGGCAACTCGGCCAACGTCCTGCGCGCAGTCGAGGCGGCGCACAAACGGAAAATGGCGACGATCGGACTCACCGGTGAGGGCGGAAAGCTCGCCGCGGCGGCGGGGCAGGCGATCGTCGTGCCGAGCCGCGACACTCAGCGCATCCAGGAAGCCATGCTCGCGATCGAGCACATTCTCTGCGACCTGGTCGAGACAGCGCTCTTTCCGTAAACGATGATCATCACGCGCGCGCCGCTGCGCATCAGCTTCTTCGGCGGCGGCACCGACTATCCCGAATTCTTCGAGAAGGAAGGCGGCGCCGTCCTGGCGACGGCAATCGACAAGTTCTCCTACGTGACCGCGAGCCGCTTCTTTTCGGATCTCTTCGATTTCTCCGTGCGCGTCTCCTACAGCAAGGCGGAGTCGGCACGCCGCGTGGAGGAGATCGAGCACAAGGTCTTTCGCGAGGCCCTGAAGCTGACCGGTTTTGCAAAGGACATCGAGCTCCATACGGTGGCCGACCTGCCCGCCTTCACCGGGCTGGGCTCCTCGTCCTCGTTCACGGTCGCGCTGCTTCAGTCGCTCCACGCGTTCAAGGGTGAATACCTGCCGCCTCTCGCGCTCGCGTACGAGGCCATCGCAGTGGAGAGACACCGCTGCCAGGACAATGTCGGCTGCCAGGACCAGGTCACCGCCGCGGTCGGCGGATTCAACCTGATCGAGTTTCGGCGGGAGGACGACGCGCGCGTGCACCCGCTATCGCTGTCCCGCCAGAGGCTCCAAGAATTTCAGCGCCACCTCGTCCTGGTCTACACCGGCATCACGCGCCGCGCAGCGGACATGGTGGCGCGTCAGCTACAAGTGCTGCCGAACAATCTCGAGACGTTGCGCCAGATGCGCGCCATGGCCGAGCGGGGATGGAACATCCTCACGGGCAACCGGCCTCTCGCGGAATTTGGCGAGCTCCTGGACCGAGCCTGGGCGGCCAAGCGCGGACTCGAGAGCTCCATCTCGAATTCCGAGATCGATCGGATGTACGCGGCGGGCCGCGAGGCCGGCGCTCTCGGGGGCAAGCTCCTCGGCGCGGGCGGCGGCGGGTTCCTCGCCTTCTTTGCCCCTCCCGAGAACCACGCACGGCTTCGCGAAGTCCTTCATCCCCATCCGATACTCGACATCGAGATCGGCGCGCCGGGATCCGAGATCATCTTTTCCTCAGACTGAACCATGCCGACTTGGACTCGTCTCGCCGAGCCATAGCGCACATTATTACAATACATATATTGTAATCAAGCCAAGGGAGCCGATATGGCGCACGGCACCTCTACCGGCCGCACGGCCGAATGGAGGCGTCCAACTCAATGTCGTTTAAGGAATGCCTAGGGCCGACCGCCGGGCATCCCCACAAGCACGGGCATCGGCGGAGAGGTGCTCTCCTCGAAGGTCGCATTACCCAAATAGTGCCCGCGGACGAGATGGGTCCCGGGCGTGCTGAAGGTCAGCGGGCAGGCTCCCTCACCAGTCCCTGAGACCTCGGCCCGGCAGACGTCTCCCTGATCGTCGGAGACGACGACCACCCCGCTGAAATCGCCGGTCTGCCCCGGCGGTACCGTCTCCACATTGAACCCGAACTCGACAGGCACTCCGGGTGCGACATGGATCGGGCCCTCGATCAAACGAATCTTCGTGCCGATGACAGGCGCTACGACAATCTCGCAAGCAGAAAACTCCGAAGTGTTGCCATCAGGATCCGTCGCCGTGGCGGTGATAAATCGGCCGGCCGGCGCGTCCACGGCCGACACGAAGCGGTCGAAGGAGGCATTGCAGTTGTCGTCGGTCGAGACGAAGAAGTCGTCTAGAAGCGTCTCGCCCTCTCCAAAGCCGGAGGAATTGCAGGTCTGGTTGGAGAAGAGCTGAATGCGATACTTGGCGTCCGG